>JAGOCL010000485.1 GCA_017998755.1 Spirochaetota bacterium
TTTAATAAAACAAGTAAATATTTGAAAATTATATATAAATATGATAAGTTATTTCCATTATAAACAAAGGCGTAAATATGAAATTTAAAATAAAATCGCTTATTCGATCGATCGCTGTAAAAATTATAGTTTCTTCTATTACATTGGTTTTAATATCTTTGTTCATTTTTGTAAAAATACAAAACTTGAATTTAATAATTAAAGAAAAGCGTCCTTTTGACAATATCCAAACGATTGTCTGGAAATTCGGTAGAGCGGACGGCTCGGTTATTTCCGAAAAAATCCGTTTGCAAAAAGACGGTAAAATCATCGGTTATCAAAGCGCAAACGAAAAAACTTGGGGCAAAAAAAACGGCGTTATCGTTTTTTACAACGCTAATAAAGTAATAACTACCAAATTTGAATATTACAAGAAAATTAAAGGAATATGGTATTTGAGCGGAACTTTCCTACTCGACTCGGGCATTACCCATACGCTTAAAGAGGTAGAAAGGTCAAACGTCAACGTTGAACCCATTCTATTTATAGCCGCTCTAGCCGCCTTTATACTTTTGACAATACTATCGACAAACGAAATCAAACGAATATATAACGCCGTATCGAGCTTCTTGGGATTAAAAAGAATCCGCGTCGTCGCGTTTTACGCTATTTTATCGACGGCGATATTAGCTTTATTAGCGATAATTTTCATCGTTCCGCCAAATATGGACGAATACCTCCCGTATCATCAGATAGCCCGCTTCTTTTACCCGAACTCGGTCGAACATACGTTCAGAGAGCCGTGCGACGACTCTTTTGATATAAAAGTATTTGGGGTCAAACTGCCTCTTCGATCGTATCCCTATTGCGGATTCTCCGAGGGCTTGAGATATCTTCCGTTTTTCCTCATATCCAGATCGTATATCTCCGCCCGGATTATGAAATTAATACTTATTCTTTTAATGTTTTATTCAATTATCCGGCTGACTAAAATTCAACCTTTTTACGTTTTGGCGCTAATGTTGTTCAACTTACCGCTGATGTTTCAAATGCTAATCGACACCGGACCGGTCGCTTATCAGATATGTTTAACAGCGTTAGTACCCTTTTTATTAACTCGCGTCAAAAACGTCGGAGTCGCCTGCGCAGTCGGAGCGCTTGTATATTTTGGGTTTGAGACAAAAGCTATATTCGCAATCTCGCTTATCCCTATATCCATAATAACCTTGATCTATATATGGGAAGATTTCTTCAAATCGGACAAAAAAGCCAAAATCAAAATAATCATAAGGCTCTTGTCGGCGGTAACTGTTTTTCTGGTATTATCTATCGTAACTTTTACCGGTAAAACCAAATCAGGAGATTATTATTTTAAAAGCATAATCGGAAGACCGGCCATAAGCGTATTTAATTTCGCGGAACAAACCGAGCATTTCAAAAACAATCTAGCGATATACTTCAAATCTTTTCTTAATTTCGGGCATAGAGTATTTCAAACCGAAAATAAATCCGACTTTTTCACTACCTTTATATTGTCGTCGTATTTAGCGCTTATAGCGTCGGCTCTGACAGTATTCATAAAAAGAAAAACGCTTAATAAAAATAATTTTCTCAAATATCATAGCGCTCTAGCGCAGAGATTCTTTAAAGACGGGAATTCCGGCGAAACGTTATTCAAAACCTCGCGCCGTAAACCGATATTCGATTTCATCTACAGGGGCAGAAATAAATCAATTATTGATAAAATCAATATTATTCCAGATTTTGGCAAAGATTTCGCGCTTTTTCTCGCAAATATAATAAGTTTTATCTTTGTAACGTGGTTTGTCAACCGCTCGTCCGAGTCGTGGGCGGGACATCACATCATACTTTCGTTTCCATTTCTGATAATGGCTCTGATATACGCCGTAAAAATAATTAGAAATTATTTTCCTAAGTTTGCCGTTATTATGGTAACGATCGCGGTTGTAGCGAATATTATAACCGGCGTAAATCTTCTCAAAAGAAGCCCCCATCCGACCGACGATCGAAGTAAAATCAAAATACTAAACTACCTCGACGATAAGAATCTTTCTAAAAACAACATTTACGTCGTTATAGACTGGGGTATGTACTATATTCAGTCGTTATACGGCCGAAAAGATCAAACCGTGTTGTATATCGACCCGTTGGAAAATAATTCTCAAGTAGATAGTATCAAAGAAATAGCGAAAAAGCTCAATAAAAACGTTATCTTTATCTTACGCAAAGAATACGACTACCACAACGGACTCTCAGTTATTAAAAAGAATTTCGACGAAGTAGATAGAATCAGAACGGCAAACTTGCTCTCGGACGATCTATGGCAAATATGGCGGGTAAATGTCAAGTAAATTGGCGGAGTTACTTTCCATAGTATTTCTTTATCTTATTATATATATCAAACTCGATCCCGATAAGGTAGATTGAATTTCCGTACCGGCCGGCAATATTAGTCTCCATCCAGTCGTTTATCATATCTATCTCCGGTTCGCTGAAATCTTCAATATCGGG
>JAGOCL010000486.1 GCA_017998755.1 Spirochaetota bacterium
TCCGAAAAAAGATTGATGAAATTAATGTTAGGATTGATATTTATTCGTAAAAAAGCGTTATAAATTCCGGAAACTCGATAATTTTCTATACATATATCGGCTTCGTTGTTAAACTGAAAGTTTATAAACGGATTATTAATTTTTAAGTAAATATTGAAAGTTGAAGAGATATCAAGCGAGTATATATTATTAAATCTCTTTATCTGAGAATATTCGAGAGATTGGTTAAATAAACCTATTCCAGAACCGAATTCGATAGAAATATAAGAATTAATATTGAATTTTGGAAGAATTCTGAACTTTAAGATATTCATTCCGCAATTTGATAAAAAATGTCTGTTTGTGTAAGATAAATAAACTTCGTCGAAAGAGAAGCCTAATTCAAAATATTTATATTGGAATCCGGGTTGAAATATTCCGTTGAAAGATATAATATAATTTTCGCTAAATCCTTCATAAGTTACAGGAACAGAACTAAATTCCATGTTTAAGATAAAATTCAGTTCTTTTTCAGAAGAATATAAAGATAAATTATAAAAAATAAGCAAGAATATTAAAAGTTTTTTCATTTTAAAACGTTATACGTCGTCATAAGTCCTTTACCTTTAACTTCTATTTCTCCGACTTCTTCAAAACGGTATTTATCGGAAAGGAGATTGCGAGTATAACTGCTGACATGAATTTTACCGGGCGCGGCTAGACGCTCCATACGGCTTGCGACATTTACCGCGTCGCCCCACATATCGTAAATAAATTTCTTTTTTCCTATAACGCCGGCGACGACCGGACCTGAATTAATCCCAATTCTCATTTGAAAATTCATTCCAAGTTTTTCATTCAATTCTTTTACTTTTTCTTGAATATCAAAAGCAAAATTTAGTATTGTTTCGGCGTGATTTTCTTTATACTCTGGAACGCCGGCGGCCGCCATATAAGAGTCGCCTAAAGTCTTAATTTTTTCTATGCCGTAAATTTCGGTAAGTTGATCAAATTCTGAAAAAATAGCGTTTAGACAATAAATCAGTTGATATGGGGCGATTGAACTAGATAATTTTGTAAAATCGACCAAATCTGCGAAAATGATTGTTGTATTTTCAAATTTATCGGCTATTGTGTTTTCTCCTGATTTTAATCTTTTTGCTATCGATAACGGCAGTATATTAAGCAGTAATGTCTCCGATTTTTCTTTTTCATTTTGCAGATCTTCAGTTCTTGATTTTACTATTTTCTCAAGCTCGACTTGCCTGCGTTTTAATCTCCTGACTCTGGCTCGGTAAATTCCATAAACCGCGCCTGACAGGGCTAAAAGAAGTAGTATATAAAACCAGAGTTCTTGGTAGATATAAGGTTTTTGATCGATGGAGAAGGTTATAGGAGGATCCGACCAAACTCCGTCGTTGTTAGCCGCTTTTATTTTGAAAGTATATACTCCCGGGGATAAATTGGTATAAGAGGTAGAACGGTAGGATACCGGCGCGGAAAATTCTTTATCAAATCCTTCTAGTTTATAGCTAAATAATACTTTTTCCGGAACTGTAAAACTCAAGCCGGTATAGTCGATTGTGATTCTTTTAACGCCGGCTTCAATAACTATTTTTTTATTCGCCTCGACTGTTTTGTCGTCTAATTTTAAACTTTTTACCTCGACTAACGGGGGACTTTGATTGATATAAATATTTGAAACGTCGATTATCGATACCCCTTCTAAAGTCGGAAACCAAAAATTTCCGCTGTTATCAATTTCGCTCCAGGAAGTCGAAGTTACTCCGGCTTTCAATCCGTCGTTTTTATCAAGGTTTATTACGTTGATTTTGCTATTTGCCCCTTTTGCGATAGCTTCCAGATCAAATTTCTTACAATAAGACACCCCTTTATTTGACGTCATCCAAAATCTGCCAAAATTATCTTCCAAAATTTGGAATACCGAGTCGCTCGATAAACCCGATCCGGAATTGTAATTTACGATTTTCGGACCTTCTATACGGGATATACCGCTTCCCGTAGTTATCCATTTTACTCCGTTTGCCTCTTCGTATATCCTGAATATTATATTTCCGGCGAGTCCGTTTTCGGTATCTAGGCGCTCTATCGAATAACTATCGGACGAGCCGTTAGCGCGTAGAATGTTAACTCCGCCGCCGTCTGTTCCTACCCAGATCGCGCCGGATATATCCTCGGTAATACACATGATATAGTCGTTTGTAAGGCCGTCCGATCTTTTTATTTGCGTTATCTTGCCGTCGGATTTAAGTTTATTTAACCCGTTTGTAGTTCCTATCCAGATATTTCCCTTCGAGTCTTTGTACGAAACTCTGATTCTGTTGCCCGTTAACCCTTCTCTGATCGTATATTTGGCAATGCGGAATTTATCGGAGATAATAAACCCCAAATCCGAATAAGCGCTTATAAAAAGAGTTTCTTGACCTACGGAAAGGATATGTCTGATCCTTATCCCTTTTAGATACTCAGTTAAAACGTTATTCTCAAATTTTCCGTTATTAAAGCAGGAC
>JAGOCL010000043.1 GCA_017998755.1 Spirochaetota bacterium
GGCTAATATCGACCAAAAATATCAAGACTATACTGCTATTAAGAGGTTGGATGAAAAGGGATTTACTGAAATTAATCAGGCGGGGCAAAACCTAGCCATATTTTTTGGAAGTTTTGCTATCGCTATAACCGGATTTATTATGCTAGGAAATTCTAATCAAGTTTTCTATATGAAAATTATTGATTTTATAATGTTCGTTGCTGGAATCGCTTTTCCAATAACAATTGTCTCGATTTTCAATTCAAAATTAGGAGTTTTGAAAAAGAATATTATTTCAAATTGGAGGAAACGTCCTAAGACTTGTATGAAATGTTCCAATTCGATGACAAAACTCAACGAATCGGAGGACGACGCATATTTATCAAAAACTCAGGTTACTGAAGAACGGCTTAATTCTTTAGATTACGACGTCTGGATTTGCGATTCGTGCAAAAATACCGTTATTGAGAAATATAGGGATAAAAACTTTTCAAGATATATAAAATGCTCAGGTTGCGGAGGAATTACGTCAAAAAGAACCGGATCAGTCGTAACAAGACAGCCCACTTATTATTCTACCGGACAAAGAGAGATAACTTACGAATGTCAGGCCTGCTCAAGAATAGAAAAAAAATACGAGACAATTCCAAAATTACAACAGACGACTACATCGTCAAGCGGCGGGTCATATAGAAGCGGGGGCTCTTCGGGCGGCGGCGGATCTTTTGGCGGAGGTTCTTTCGGGGGCGGCGGGGCGACGTCGAAGTGGTAAAATTTTTATCGAGACGATAGTCTCATATGTGACTTAATTTAATGATTATAGACGTTTTTATTTATCAGATTCCTAAAAATTTGCCTAATAAAGGCGTTTTTACGTTTATTGCTTTGTGCGGACATACTTCTTGACAACAGTAACATCTGATACATAGATTATAATCAAAATTTGGCGGAGAGTTTTTACCGTTTCTAAAATTAACAGCTTTTTTATCAACAGGGCATTCTTCGACGCAGATCCCGCATTTTAAGCATAGTTTTGAATTTATAACCGGTCTTCTGGCGATTATTTTCTCAATTGGTCTAAAAACCTTTAATGTGGTTTTCCGCGTAACAGGTTTTCTAATTACTCTGAATTTCTTATTAATAAAATTCTCTATGGGATCTCCGAAATATTCAATATCATCAGTAACATATGTTCCTAATCCATATTCTTTACCATAAACGTTTGTTGCTATATATTTAGGATTTATATCGACCATACGACAAAAAGCGGCGTCCAAAGCGACAGGATCGTTAGAAACGACTATTACGTTCATATTTATCGGATCGCCGCTAGACGGTCCGTTGCCCTCCATAGCGATAATTCCATCCATTATAAATAATCGAGGCTTAAGATAGTTATTTAAGTCCACTAGCGCTTTACAAAAGTTTTCTCCATTTGGTATTTTTACGTGATACAAAGCTTTGTTAAATCCGCAAATACAGCCAAATTGGTTTTTAACCGCGCCTGTTATTCTTGTTAGCTGGTGGGCTTTCATTTTAGGAAGACTAATTATTCCGTCGCATTCAAATACTGCATTTACTATGTTAAATTCTTTTGCATAATTGCCCTCCTGAAAAAAAATATTTTTACCTTTATCAAAATCGCCTAGAGTGATATTATATTTCTTAGCTACATCGAATAATCCGGACTTTTTCAAACCGCTTATGGGACTGTCGTAACCGGGAGAATCTCCGTAGTATACGTTGATTTTATTTTCTAAAAGAATTCTTACAATTCCCTCAAAAACGGCGGGATGAGTAGTAGCGACTTTTTCCGGCGGTTTTCCTGCAATTACGTTTGGTTTTAGAAGTATTTTTTCGCCTTCCGAACAGAATTGTTCAATACCGCCGATAAGCTCTATTCCTTTCTTAATAGAGTTATAAACATTTTCAATATTATAGTCTGTACAGCGAATTAGAGCGACTTTTGGTTTTTTCATTATTATTTTCCTAAAATATATAGAAATTAAGAGATTTTCCGAATATTTTTTTCTATATAATAATTTCTTATGTATATAATAATATCTGTAGAAACCATTATACAATTTAAGCAATAAAAAATTATTACGTAATCTTTGCTATTTAGAATTTTATGAATAATACCTGAAATATATCCGATGAGCACAATTATGAGGAAAAATAAACTTTTACCTTTATTAGTTCTTGCGATAATTGATTTATAAATTGACAAAGGCCAAGCTGAACCGAAAGCTATTAGCATTAACGTTTCGAATATAGGCATAATAATTCCTCGTTTTATATAGGTATTTATTATCACATATTTAATTTATTATCAAACAAATTAAAAGTAAATAATAAAACTTTTTAAAAATCCATTATAACAATAATATTTTTGATAGCTCTCTATACAGTGTATAAGAAAAAATAACGTCTTCTTGTTTTTTTAATAGACACATATGAGTCTTATCCCAAACCTTTTTTTTAGATTTCTCCATTTCCCATTTAGTCTTCATATTTTCTAATACGGCATCAATTAGTTTATTCTTTGAATTCTCTTTGATATCAAAAAACATTTTCAGAATAAATCTTATAATTTGAGCCTTACTAAATAATTTTAAAGAATCTTGAACGTTAGCAATAAATAAGTAGTTTTCCATATCGAGGTTAATAAAAATATCTTTATCGGCGTTGACCTTATTATATTTAAAGTTTAGCGGGTGGGATTCAAACTGTATTTTCTCAATAGCAAAGCGCATTTTTTTTAATATTTTTCTTACGCATTCAGACGAGCTGATTTTGCAGTAGAAAGCTTCCTTTTTAATTAAGTTTAATAATTTAGAATTAAGAACAAAATGGAATTTGTGTAAATACATATATAGTCCTTTTAAATATATTTATTATTAATAACAACAAAAAGTAGAAAATGTTATACAAAAAAAATTAAAAATATTTAAAAAATGATAAGGAACATATGAGACAAAAAAAAGACTGCCTCATATTGAGACAGCCTCCTAAATAATACAAAAGAATTTATTCTTTTTTCATCAATTCTTCATTTGTTTTTATAATTTTTTTAAGATCGTCTTCATGGATCAGATAAAGATAATCGTCAAAATCTGAGTCTATAATGAAGTTGCCGACGTCGTTGGTATCGGCGTTATAAAAATCTAGAGTAGAAGTTTTACCGTTCTTTAGAGTGATTTTAATAGAAGCGACTTTTGTTCTACCTGAAACAGAACCGTTTAGTTTGTATTCGCTAATTTGGATGTTTAGTAGATTTTTAACAACATTTTGAAGAGCGTAGTCTTCTAATATTTTAGATAAAGGCGTTTCCAGTTCAAAAGAGTCTTTTGAACCCGTTTCTTCAGAATCGGCTTTTTCCTTTGCCAATATGTTATAATTTCCGGAAAACCATGCCGTTGTAGAGTTGATTTCGCAGGTTTTAACGTCCGTATCGAGGATATTGACAAATATATTTCGTTTTGCCCAATTTATGGGTTCGTTTGAAGTCTCCGTCGCTAAAGAAGATTTAACTTCTCGTATTTTCTTTTCGGAGCCGTTTCTTATGTATGAAGTTCCTCTTTTTGAGCCTGTATTACCGATAGCTAGCGAATATTGCTTGTTTTTGTTGTTAGTAACAATAAGTTCTTGTCTGTTTTTTTCGTCAAATCCAAAGTGATTATCGCTGGATTGATCCAATCCGTTGTAAACGACTACGCCTTGATTTAACGATTCGACGTCGGTAATATAGTTATTTACTTTAGTCTGATTGGCGGGTATGAAGTTTTCGCCGATTTTCACAAACCAGACCGAATCTTTTTTTACTAAAGAGAAGCTGTCCATATAGTCTTTTATTTCAAAACTTGCAATAGAGCCTTTTTTCAGACCTGAAATGAGTTGTTTATCAATCTGCCTTAATTTAATATTTTGAAATGAGAAGAAGTAAAAGAAAGCTATTAAAATTATTTGAATTAAAAGGAGTCCGGAAAGCCCCGCAATTAACTGTTTTCTTGATATTTTCATAAAATTATACTCCTATTCTTTAGATTTTATATCTTTATTATAAAATTCTTGTATTTTCTTGTTTCTGGAATTTCTTAGTATAAACAGTATTACTCCGATTAGGATAAATATAATTGGTATTACGTAAGTCGTAAATCCGATTATAAAGGATTTTAAGAAGTTATGAACGTTTGCGTCCTTTACTTTATCCAGCGGTTTACTGAATTTACCCTTATTTCTGATTTCGATAAGCGAACTGTCTTTAGAGAGCCAGTCGATAGCGTTCATTAGAAATAAAAATTCGTCGTTACCGGCGAAATTATCCTGAATAAACTGTTCGTTTCCGACTACTACAAATTTTGTAGTTCCAGAATCGGCTTTACTTCCGGTAAATTGCTCTCCGTTTTCATTTTTCGGCGTCGTCTTATCTTTGAAATAGCTGTTTATAGCTCCGTCGAAAGCGGCGGCAAGCGCGTAATCCTTTTTGCCTTCCTGTATAGGATATTTATAAGTTTCTAAGTCCAGTTTGAAATTCTCCGTCTGGTTCCACGAACCTTTTGTCGTAGAAAATAGAGTCTCCGCTTTATCTTTAGAGTAGTCGAGTATTTCAACGGAAGACGACCAAAGAAGGTTTATTCGCTCTATTTCGCTAACCATCACGTTTTTTTTGTTGAAATTCGCAGATTTGATTTTGATCCATAACGGATATCTGGCTAGAGACAAACCTTGTCTGATGGGATTATACGACTGATTGTCGCCGACGATATCTCGATTTATTCTAACGCCGTAATGCGTAAGTAATTCAAATAACTTACTGTCTCCGGGGACGCCGTAAATACCGTATTCGGAAGCGACGACATTTATCCCGTTGACTGCAAAAAGAGCTTTACCGCCGTTCATCAAAAACTGATCTATCTGGAAAACGTCAAAATCAGTTAGATTTTCTCCGCCTACTATTACGAGTATCGTAACGTCTTGAGGGATTATCTGTCCGGTATACATCATATGGATATTTTTGAATTCTCTTTCGGTTACTTGCTTTAGGTATTTGAAATCTTTATCCAGAGTCCTCTCTTTGGCGTTAAAGTATATGCCTAGTCTCTCTTCGCCTCCGCTCATAAGTTTTTTAATCTCAACGTCCAGGCGGAATTCAAATCCCTGATCGTTGTAGATTGCGGGGATAACGGACTGGTTCTCTTTATAAGTTAAAAGCATTCCGGAGAATCCCAGAAGACTTTTAGATTCGGTCGATCCGGATTCGCTTAAAGCAAATTGTTGAATCCCTTTTTGCTCAAGTTCGGCTATAAGCGCCTGATCTTTGGGCTTTTCATAGCTTAGTTCTTTTATTACGACGTTAACCATGCCTTTTCCGGCATTTTCGTATTCTTTTAACATATCTTCAACGTATTGAATTACTTGAGATACTTCCTTTACTTCCTTGCTTTTGTCGTTGTAGAAATACTCTATGATAAGATTGTTATCCAGTTTTTTTAGCATATTTTTGGTAGCTTTGCTTATCGAATATTTTTGACCTTCCGTCATATCAATTCTGAAGTATAGCTTGTTGGATAAAACTATGAAGGCGATAATATTGAGTATGGCTAAACCAAAAATAATCCACGACAGGTTTTTTTTATTAGTAAGTTTATCGTTATTTTGCATATATTAACTCCATTTCCTGCTCTCAAGCGAGCGTAAATTTAGATAAGAAAAAATTCCCGTAACTCCGACGTAATATAAAATGTCTCTGGTATCTATGACTCCCTTACTAAAATTAGAAAAGTGCGTCGAAAGACTTGTCCATACAAATATTTTTCTGAGCCATTCGAGCCATCCCGGGAAACTTACGACGGACGGTAGATAAGCGATAATTGTCAAAATCAAGAGAAGCGCCGCGCTTAAAAGGAACGAATCTATAAGTTCCATTGTGAGACTCGAAAGGAAAAAAGTTATTGCAATGTAGCATCCCGATAAAAAAATTACTCCGATATACTGAGTAACAATTTGTCCCCAGTCAAAGTCTCCGAGGAATATCTGAGTCAATAACGGTATAAACAGCGTGCTGAAAAGAGCGATTAATACTAAAGTCAGCGCCGCTAAAAATTTACCTATAAGTATCTGCCATTCCGATACGGGGAATGTAAATAAAAGTTCGATAGTGCCGCTGTTTTTCTCTTTTGCCCAGCTTCCCATCGTCAGCCCCGGGATAAAAATAATAAAAACGTAAGGCAACATAGAGAAAAATCTTCTCATCGACGCAAGATCTTCCTTAAATATACCTCCGAAGAAGTGGAAAAACATAACGTTAGGAATTATTATAAACAGAGCCAAAAATACGTAAGCAATCGACGAGTTGAAATATCCTCCGATCTCTTTTTTGTATATAGCCTTGACGCCGTTTGGCAATAGCGCAAGCGGCAGACCGATAATCAAAGCGGGAACTCCAAACAATACTATGGAATTAACAATTATCTCAATAATACTTTTCATCATTTATCTTCCTCCTCGCCGGCAAGTTTTAAAAATATCTCTTCAAGATTTGCTTCCCCCGTTTCAAAGGAGGTAAGTTTCCAACCTTTTGAATTGATAAATTCTTTCAAGTTGGTTTCAAAATTTGATCCTTTTGAGACCAAAGCTTTAAATTTGAATATTTTCTTGCCCTCTTTTTTCTCAAATTCGACTTTCCACGCGCCTTTGACTTTTGACAACTCCATTTCGACTTCCAGTAGGTTGTCCGCTTCGACGCTAAAATCGACGTATTGATCGTTTGAATAGTTTTCGACAAGATTTTGAATGGCGTCGTTTGCGACGATCTTGCCGTTATTGATGATTATAACTCTTTCGCAAATAGCCTCGATTTCGGACAAAATATGGGTTGAAAGAATAATCGTCTTTTTTTCGCTGAGTCGTCGTAATATTTTTCTGAACGTAATAATCTGATTGGGATCAAGCCCGGAAGTTGGTTCGTCTAATATCAGTATTTTCGGATCGTGTATCATTACAGAAGCGAGTCCGACTCTTTTTTTGTATCCCTTAGACAACTGTCCGATTTTCTTTGATACGACTTTTTCAAGCGAACTTAGCTTGATCATTTTTGAAATAGAATCGCCTATAAGCGTCTTTTCGATACCTCTGATCTCGGCGGTAAATTTTAGGTACTCGTAAACCGTCATATCGTCGTATTGCGGCGAGTTTTCCGGTAAATACCCGATAAGTTTTTTTACATATAGAGGATCGTCTACGGTATTTCTACCGTCTATCTCTATAGTTCCTGAACTCGGATTCATAAAACAAGTCAGCATTTTCATAATAGTGGATTTACCGGCGCCGTTAGGGCCGAGCAGACCGACTATTTCTCCTTTCTCAATGTCGAACGAAACCCCTTTAACGGCAGGTTCGGAGTTATCGTACGACTTGACTAAATTTTTAACATTTATCATAGCGTAGCTCCACTTAAAATAGATATTTTTTTTAGCAAAAAAAATTAATTACATTAATGAAAAGTATAGTCAAAATGATTTACAAAATATTTAAACTATTAAGGAATAATGAGCTTATTGACGAATCGAAATAATTTTTGTTAGAAGCTGGTTTAATCTTTTTTTTATTTTCTCTTTGTTTTTCTGGTTGTAAGCGTCAATTTTATTTTCAATAATATTCAACTCGTTTTTAGCTAAAATTATAATATTTCTTATATCCTGTTCCAAAGAAATATTCTCGTCGATATTGAGGTTGTTAATTTCTTCCTGAGAAAAAATATTTCCGTCCATTGAGTCCCCCTTTGCGCATAATCCTTTATTTCACAATAATTATATTGTAGCAAAAATATAATAAATAACAAGTATAAATCGAATATTTTTACAATATCGCAAATTATTGTAAATATTTCTTGACCTCGTTTTGTCGCTTATGTTAAAATACAATAGAATATTCTATAACAGGCGCAATAAATGGAACTTTTAGATAGGGCTCAGGACGACGTTGTAATATTTGAGATCTCCGGGGAGGTGGATATTTACAACTGCGGACAGATTAAGAATCTTTTTCTCGATAAACTGAATTCGGGGAGCAAAAAATTCTTAATTAATTTAGACAAAATATCTTATATTGATTCATCGGGGATAGGCGTTCTTATTTTTATTAAAACCTCGGTAACCAAACATAAAGGGGAACTTGTTTTGGTTAATATAAAAGATTCTGTAAAAAAAATATTTGATCTTACTAAGCTTGCCTCTTATTTTACCGTTAGAGAAGACCTACCGGCCGGCGTCAAATATTTTAAACAAAAATGAAATAAAAAATTAATTATTAAGGAAATAACGATGAAAAGAGAAAAAAAATACGGATTTGCGGTTATTCTTTTTATTATACTTATAATGTTAAATTGTAAAACAAAACCCGCCGTTCCGGAGGCTACGACGACGACTTCAACGACGTCGACGACTACAACCTCTACGACGACAACCACGACGATTGCCGCAACTACTACTACGACTATCGACAGAATGGCCGAGACGATTTCGGATAAAGAGTTTGCCGACGCGAAAAGTCTTATCGATAAAGCTCGAATGGCCGAAGCCGACAAATACGACCGAGAGAATTTGACTAAAGCGGAAGAGTATTTAAGAACCGCCTATCAAAAAAACGGAACCGACGGAAAAGCGACAAAAGAGGCGTTGGATCAGTCTAAAAAGTATTCGGATCTGGCTTATAAAAACGCGTTTAAAAAGAGAGCCGAATTGAAAAAAGCCGAATGCGACAAACTTTTTTCAGAAGCCGAAGCGTTGGGTATAAAAAACTTGATGAAAGACAATATGGATCAGTCGAGGGCGCTTTACAATGAAGGAAATCAAAAGTATTCTTCGGAGGATTATGCGACGGCATACTCAAAATATTCGGATTGCGAAAATTCTTTGAAGAGCGCCATAAATAAAATAAAAGCGACTAGGTCTGAATACGATAATAAAATCAGTTATATTAATAAATTGATCGAAGAAGCCAAAAAGATAGGAGCCGAGACCTACGCTCCGGCGGATCTTGCAAGCGCGATAGAGAACTTGAACAAAGGCAAAAACGAGTTGTCAAATCTTGACTATACAAATTCAAAGACAAGTTTTGAAATAGCTGAAAAAAGCGCTATTTCGGCGATCGATAATACAAAATTTGCTATTAAAGAGAAGAAACGAAAAGAGGCTCTTAAAGCTATAATGGACGCCGGTTCGACTTTAGAGGACGCTTCTCAAACTAACATTGGCGAAGATGAAAAAAACAACGGCGGGTATAATTTTGAATTTGACGAGGAAGAAATAAAAGATATGAATAACGCTCCGGACGATCTGAGCGCCTCGATATCTTATAGGGATCTTCTAAATAAAGCTATCGAGTACATAGACAAAGCAAAACAGGCCTACAAAGCCGAAGACTACGATATGGCCATTCAATATGCCAATATTGCAAAAAGAATCGCTCTGTCGTATAAAGAGGGTGGGAATAAAACAAATTATACGGTAAGATTGATACCGGACAAACGAGATTGTCTTTGGAGAATATCAGAGTATTCTTTTATATACGGTTCCCCGTTTTTATGGCCAAGAATTTGGAAAGCGAACAAGGCTCAGATTTTGAATCCTGATTTGATCTATCCAGGTCAGGTTTTGTTAATTCCGAACGTCGATTGATTTTCACGGGAGATATAAATGAACGTTCTTATTGCATACGCAAGTTACTACGGCTCTACGGAGAGATGCGCTTATAAGATAAAAGAGAAACTTAAATACGTTTCTTCCATTGTAAACGTTTCTTATTCGGGCGCTATCAAATTACAAGATTACGACGCGGTTATAATTGGGAGTCCGATTCATATCGGTAAGATTCACAAAGCTATGAAGAAATTTTTAGAGACCAATAAGACCGCTCTTGCCGAGAAAAGTATTTATCTGTTTCTTTGCGGATTGGATACGAGTATTCCCGATGGTATTATGAAAGATATACCGGATGAAATTAAGGATAAAATAGTTTTTACATCTCTATTAGGCGGCGAGATCGTAAAAGACAGTTTGTCGGGATTTGAAAAAATGGGAATCGAGATGATGGAGAAAAAGCTGAAAACCGACTATTCTAATCTGAAAACTATCTGCGATAATAAAATAGAAGAATTTATCGGGAAAATAAACGAAGTTTAGAAATCCTTATCCGACGGCGATAAATAAATTTCATTTAAGCGAAATACTTTTTCTTTGTTAATTATTTCGTCCAAATTTTGAGTAGATTCGCTTTCGATTTCAAAAGATTTGCATATTGTTTCGTATCCTTCTTTTTCAAGAGTAACGAACATTACGAAAACTGTTTTTTTGTTTTTTTCGTCGGTCGGTATTGAGACCGGCCAAAATGAAAAAAAACCGTCCATTTGGTCGTTTATAAACGCGGGATTTTGCCAATTTCCATTAAACATCGTTACGGTATCGCTAACATCGCCGTTATGTAGCGTTATTTTTGCGTTGTTGATAGGTTCTAAATTGTCGCTATCTATCACTCTTCCGACAATCTGAGGAAAATTATAATAATAACTGCCTTCTTTATAAGCCGCAGTATTTTGGTTTTTCTTTCCGGAGCCGTCTTTGTCTATCTCTTCTTTGTTATGACGCATAGTTTTAGAGACTACCTGTATCGCTTCCATAGCTAGAGTATAAATATCTATATATTCTTGATTATCTTTGATTTTGTTCTTTTCGTAATGAACTATTCCTCTTGAAGATAAAACATATTTTGGCTGTACTTTATTTAGAATATAACAAGCCATATCAAATTTACATTGATCGCATTTACATATATCGTTTTTTTCTTTTAATACGTCTTCCAAACAAAACAAAACGACGTCTTCCATCGTATTATGTAAATTCATAATTATCTCCGAAAAATATTTTATTATAATTGACATTTTTTATAAAAAAAAGCAAGATAAATATTATGATTAGTATAGCGCTATATGAACCTCAGATACCTCAAAATACGGGAAACATTGCCAGATTAGCCGTAGGTCTTGATATCGAGTTGTATCTTGTAGGAAAACTTGGTTTTAGTATCGACGATAAATATATGAAAAGAGCCGGGCTCGATTATTGGGAG
>JAGOCL010000044.1 GCA_017998755.1 Spirochaetota bacterium
GTACATTACGACGACAGAAGACGAGATGGTTAAGAAAATTCGAAATTTTGTAGACAGAGAAGAGATGAAAACTCTGTCGCGATATACGCCGAGAGAGATCGCCCAGCTTTTAGATCAAATTGGCGGTATGGACAAGTTTAATACCGGCGAGATCGAGAAATCGATGATCAATATGTACGGGCATTTACAAGGGCACGTTCAAAGAGGTATGAACGATCTCGAAAATGAAACAAACGCTTTACTTAGACAAAAAGTCGACGTTGGCGCGTTTGTTAGAGGCGAGAACGCTTATTCTATCGTAAAATGTTCTTTCAAAGACAACTATGCTAAACCAAAAACGGTTACAGACGTTAAATTATCGGTTAATATTCTTGATTCGGAATTAATATCTCCGATTTTCCAATATCAGACGACCGTTAACTATCTTATTAAAGATTTGGTTTCAAAACACATAGTCGATTTGTTGGATAAAGAGATCGAAGCGTTGAAAGACGCTAGGGCGGACGAAGGTAAAGAAGATTTGACTGATACCGAGATAATGTTTGAAAAATTGGCTAAGGTTGAAGACTACACTTCCGACGAGAAAGATAATGCGGATAGTCCGAGATATAAATTTGTCGCTAAGACAATTTTTGATAGTTTGGAAGGTTTGAGAGCGGAGATTTCTGAAGCTGATTTTGACGCATTAAACGTTAGAGAGAATTTGAAAAAAATTCTTGATAATGAAAACATCAGAAATAGAGGATTTAACACCGCTATCAACTCTATAACGAGTATTCTTGATACTTCAAAAATGGGTTATCAATACGTAGAGAATTTGAAAAACGCGAGAGATTGTATTATTAAAGAGTACGAAGACGCAGACGATTCTCAATTACCGGACGAGAGATATCAAGTAAGATTGACTTATTACGATCAAGAACAACTTACCGCAGATAGAACGGCGTTCGATAAACAATACGAAGCTTTTTATGTTGAAGTTATCAGACTGTGGGACGTTATCGAAGAGATGTACCAGATGAAAAAAACCAAGATGGATTTTGACGATTTATCGGGAAAGCTCTTAAAACAAATTAACAAGAGAAGAACTTCCGGCGGTTTTGATCAGTTTGAATATAACTTGTCGGAAAAAGAATGGAATGAAGTAACGTTTGTTAAACCTCAGGATACCGACGTTCAGAAGATGAACAGAGCGTATACTATAGAGAAAGAAGAGATTAAGAAAAGAATCGTTATTATGAAAGAAAAGTTGACTAGAACTTACGGCAACCAAAATCCTGTTGAAAGAGTAGCTATTGAAGAAAGGCTTGCTTTTATTTCGAAGGAATTTGCAAGATACGACTATCAAATTAATCCTTACCACGTTCAACCCGGTATAGTTTTGGATATCGATATTACTTCTATTAAGAGAAAGAAATATACTTTAAACGCTATGGCTAACGTTTTGAACGAATTCTTACACGGAGTTAGTAAAGGCTTCCAAGACGCCGCTTTTGCTTCGTTCTCAAGAAGAAGATCGACGATAAGAGAGGATATAAATCAATCTTTTGGCGCTTCGGAAACTACGGAAGATAACTACCAAATGAATTTCCTGGAAGAGACTTCGACGACTGAAACTGTCGTTAACGGAGCCCCTGAAGGAATAGTCGACGTAAGTAAAGACGAAGACGGCGGATTATCTGAGATTTAAGTAAAACACTTGTAAAAAAAGCGGTTTATACCGCTTTTTTTACTTTTTTTGTTATACTATTCCAAGCGGAATATATAATAGGAGTATGAGATGAAAGATCAATTGAATTTTCTAAGCAGTAGATCGGGATTTAACGTCGCTCTAAGACATTTCAAGTTTGTTAATAAAATTATAAAAAAATTTGAAAATAAAGAAAACTTAGCGGACGTAATAAACGAAGCTTTTGAGGAAAAAAGCGTCGATCAATATCAGTTTTCGCCTATTTTAAGCGCTTTATTGGTTGATAAATACAAATATTACTCAAAAACTTTCAATCTTAAGAATAATTATTCTAAACCTTTGACGACAATATCCGACGAGGTTAAGAATTGGAATATGTTTGATATTGTTTTGTCCTACTATCACCCGCAGCTAGGGCAGACTTTGATTAATCCTAAAAATGAAAATAACTGGAAAAATATAGATAAACTAAAAGAAAACGAGATGGTGGCTATTTATATTGGCTATTTTAAAGACGAATTTGACCTTAATTTAGCTCAGAAAGCGGCTAAGGCCATGATTAATCTCATGAACGGCGAAAAATACGGAGACGTTAGCGTATTTACGGAAGGTCCAAAGGCCGTTAATATAGAGAAAGTCGAAGAGATTCAGAGCGCTAAAACTATAGAAAAAGCCGCCGTTGCAAAAAATATTATTAAGGACGCATCGGCTATACAGAAGCCCGCCGCGGTACAGTCTTCAGCAAAAAAGAAGTTGTCGCCGCAATACGGTATAACTGTCGCTAACGAACTTTTCCACAACGGTAACGTAGAGGCTTGGAAAAAGATTATCACCTCCTACGAAAACAAGTATCCCGATATTAAAGTTTTGGTATTTTACGACGGAGAGGAGATAAAAGACCTAAATACGTTGTTTAAATGGGGTAAAGTTAAGCATGGAACAAACATTTATATATCGTTACTAGGCGCCGAGTTTCAAGATATATCAAAGCTTAGAAGGTACCTTTCGCAAGGCGCCAGCAATAGATTTGAGGATTTTTTGAAGGGAGATCCAACGAAGATTCTCTCTTTGTTTTAGGTAGTTAGGAGGAATAATTATGGAGAAAAATATACATTATTTTTCTAAGATAGAGTGTCCGAGCGATCAAATAGTAGATAAAATCGGAATACGAGGGATAAGAGCAAAGGAGTTATCGCAGTTAAAAATGCCGATTTTACCGGGATTAATAATCGATACCGAGATTGCGTCAAAATTAAAAGATAAGGACTTATCCGACGTATTGCGGAATTTTTGCGTCAAGGCAGAAAAAGAGATAGGTAAGAAGTTTGACGATGCGGATAATCCCGCTATATTGAAAATTGTTATAAGTCCGTCTATGGAAATAGTAACGTATCCTTCTATTCATACCATAGGATTGACGGATAAAACAATCGGCGGATTTCAGAAAATTGTAGGCGAGCACTTCGCTTATCACGAATACGCGAGATATCTTATCAGAGGGGTTGTAGATCTCCTATGTAAAATAGAAGTTAAAAAAGCTAAAAACGATAAACTAATTGCGAGTCTTTCTGATTTCTTGGATAGGATAGATATACCGGTAAAAATTAATTCGGATGAGTTTGAAAATAACGTTCTGAAAAAAATCAATATTACCGAAGAAAAATTTCTTATAAGTTCTATTTATGTAAAAGACGTAAAAAACAAAAAATATAACCTCTCTTTAGAGAACGGATTAAAGAACAAAAAGAAAATTCTTGATACTTTAACTTATTTGGAACATAAAGAAGTTTTAGAGACAGAGTATGTGAAATATGCAAAAAAACACGCAGATAGGATTCTTTTCTCCATAAATTACGAGCCGTCAAATATCGACGAGTATAAAGAAATTGTTGACGAAGCCCGAAATTATTTACCAAAAGAGTTTTTTTTAGACGCTTACTATCAATTAGAATTTTTATTGAAGAGAGCTTCTGAATTTTTAAGTTTGGAAGATATGGACGATGAAGATTCGGCAATTCTTATTCAACCAATGGTTTACGGTAATTACGGAAAGGACTCTTATTCGGGGAGATTTTATACTAGAAATATAGTTAGCGGAGATAAATCTTTACAAGGAAGTTATTATCAGGATAAATTTGACGACACGTTTGGTTCAGATTCGCTAGATATTAACAAAATTGATCCGAAATTTAAAAAAGCGTTGGAAGAGATAGCCGATAATATTGAATTATTTTTTAAAGAGATAAGACAGATAAAGTTTACCGTCGAAAAAGGGCAATTGTGGATTATTGAACAGATTTCAGTTATGACAAAATCTACTCAAGCGGAGCTAAAAAGCTTGTTATATCTTCTGCAAAAGAAAGTTATCGATGAAAAGTATTTACTGTTAAAATTAAATCCTTCGGAGATGTCGGATATACTTCACCCGATTATTAATCCCGAGTCCTTAAAACAATTAAAAACGATTAAAGGCGGGATAACGGGGGCTCCCGGAGCGGCGAGAGGTAAAGCGTATTTTAGTACGGAGAGTTTGCTCGACGCCTATAAGAAAGCCGTCGCGGACGATCAGGATAAAAACTTTATTCTTTGCTTAGCCGCGACTTATGCGGAAGATGTAAAGGGTATTGAGGTTGCTAACGGCGTTTTATCTTGCGAAGGGGGATATTCGGCTCATGCTTCGGTCGTCGCAAGACAGTACGGAAAAGTTTCCCTTGTAAATTCAGAAATTAAGATGGACGCCGTTAAGAAACAACTATCTTTAGGAGACGTTGTCGTAAAAGAGGGCGAATATATAACTCTGGACGTTCCTTTCTACGGTAGACCTTCGATAATTATTGGGAAGGCGGAGTTGATAGAGCCTGATCCTAAGGATTCGGGTTTATTGGAATTAATCGCTATTATTAATAAACATATGAAAGACTTTAGAGTGATGGGTAACGGGGATACGCCTAGGGATGCGGCTCTGATAAAAAAATTTGGAGGAGAAGGGATAGGGTTGTGTAGAACGGAGCATATGTTTTTTAAAGACGAACGAATCAACGTTTTTAGAGAGATGATAATGGCTTCAGATAGCGACAATAGGAAAAAGACTTTGAGTAAATTACAGGAGATGCAAACCAAAGATTTTTATGAAATATTTAAAACTATGCATCCATATCCGGTAACCATCAGATTATTAGACGCGCCTCTACATGAATTTCTTCCGCATACTCAGGATGAAATGGAAGATTTCTTGGCATATTTCAAAAAGGTAAGCCCTTCGACGACTACCGACGAGGTCAACTATAAATGCGATTTGATAAAAGAGGTTAATCCTATGTTGGGGCATAGGGGGTGTAGAATTGCAATTTCTTATCCTGAAATTTATGAAATGCAGGTCTCGGCGATTTTTGAAGCGGCATATATGCTTCAAGCCGAAAAGATCGACGTTATTCCTGAGATTATGATACCGATAGTTATGAACATTCAGGAATTAAAATACGTACGACAGGGAAAGAAAATTGAAGGTCAGA
Organism: Spirochaetota bacterium; assembly: GCA_017998755.1. GTDB lineage: Bacteria > Spirochaetota > GWE2-31-10 > GWE2-31-10 > MWDO01 > MWDO01. The sequence goes on from JAGOCL010000044.1 coordinate 5,203, forward strand.
CTATAAAAGGTATAATACAAACCGAGTTGGACTGCAGGGAAAAACTGAAAGTCAAGAAGCCGATTGAGTATAAAGTAGGAACTATGATAGAGCTTCCGGCGGCGGCTTTATCTTCGGGAGAAATAGCTCAATACGCAGAGTTTTTCTCTTTTGGCACAAACGACTTAACTCAGACAACTCACGGATTGTCTAGAGACGATTTCAACTCGTTTATGCCGGATTATAGTAAATACGATATCATCGAGGCTAATCCTTTTCAAGTTCTGACTGAGCCGGTTAAAGAGATGATCTCTATATCAACTCATAGAGGCAGGATGAGCAGACCGGATTTGAAAGTCGGGCTTTGCGGCGAACAGGGGGCGGATCCGAGGAACCTCGAGTTTTTGAGAAACGCAAAACTGAACTACGTCTCATGTTCGGGTTATAGTATTCCTATAGCTAAACTGGCTATTGCGCAGATGGAATTGAAAGATTTATAAAAATGTAGAGAATTACCCGGAGTTATAAGCTGGGATTATATTAAAATTTAAGGAGTTTATATGAGCAGTTATATAGCTGATATTAGAGCGCGAGAAATCATTGATAGTCGAGGCAATCCAACCGTCGAAGTCGACGTATTATTAGACGACGGATCTTTTGGTAGAGCGGCAGTTCCGTCGGGAGCTTCGACGGGCGAATTTGAAGCTGTAGAATTGAGAGACGGGGATAAAAAAAGGTATCTGGGAAAGGGCGTGTTAAAAGCCGTTGAGAACGTCAACAATATTATCGCTCCAAAAATTGTAGATTTGGGCGTAGACGCAAGGAATCAAATAGAAATTGACAGAATGATGATAGAACTTGACGGTACAAAAAACAAAGCAAAATTGGGCGCTAACGCTATTTTAGGGGTCAGCATGGCTTGCGCTAAAGCGGCGGCTTCATACTCAGGATTACCGTTGTACGCTTATTTGGGCGGACCGATAGCCAATACTTTACCGCTACCGATGGCTAATATCATTAACGGCGGAAAGCACGCCGACAATAAAATCGATTTTCAGGAATTTATGGTAATGCCGATTGGAGCCAAATCTATTAGAGAAGCGGTAAGATACATTTCTGAAGTTTTTCACGCGTTAAAATCCGTTCTTAAATCCAAAGGTAAGAATACGGCTGTCGGCGACGAAGGCGGATTTGCTCCGGACCTTGAAAATGAAGAAGGGGTAGAAGTTATACTTGAAGCTATCGCTAAAGCTGGGTTTAAAACCGGTATAGATAACGATTTTATGATCGCGCTAGACGTCGCGTCTTCTGAATTATTTGACGAAGGGGAAAGAAAAGGGTATAAATTCTGGAAATCCAACCCGAATAAAATATTCTCAAGCGACGATATGATAGAATTCTATAAAAAATGGGTAGAAAAATACCCGATAATTTCTATAGAAGACGGACTTGATCAAAGCGATTGGGAAGGTTGGAAAAAACTTCAAAAAGCGATTGGAAACAAAGTTCAATTGGTAGGAGACGATTTTTACGTAACAAATACCGAAAGACTCGTAAAAGGTATCCAAGGCGGTTGTTCAAACGCTATTTTGATCAAAGTAAATCAAATCGGAACGATTACCGAAACTATCGAGGCGATAAATATGGCTACAAGAGCCGGATGGACCAGCATCGTATCGCATAGATCGGGAGAAACGGAAGATTCGACAATCGCGGATTTGTCTGTAGCTCTCAACGCCGGACAGATAAAAACAGGCTCTATGTCCAGAACAGACAGAGTCGCTAAATACAACCAATTGATAAGAATTGAAGAAGAATTAGGCTCAACGGCCAAATTTCTTGGTAAGATGAGTTTCTTTAATTTATTTAAGTAAAACATTATCGATTATCGGCGAGTATTTGTTACTTGCCGATAGCGATATTAATAAAAGCCGTGAAAAATATTCATTATATAATATGTATTTTTGTCTTTTTCTTATCATTTTATTCTTGTAAGGAAGATAGCGGCGCTAAAACATTCTATATAGATCTAAGCGAAACTCGAACGCCTTCGTCGAACAATCAATGGGCGATTACAAAATTCGATTTATTAAAACTAAGGGAAACCCCCGAAGAAGAATCAAATATCATTAATCACCTTCCTCTTGGATCGGTTATTGAAATTATCAGAAAAGAAAACTCTATAAAAGTTTTTGACAATGTTAAAGATTATTGGTATTTCATAGATTATAAAGGCGAAGTGGGATGGATATTTGGATCGTATCTTGAGATATTTAATACTCAAGAAGAGGCGATCAAAAGAAGCGAGCAGATATTATTTGGAACTAAGTAGGAGTCGTTGTTTATGACAAAGAAAAAGAGCGCTGAACAAGCTTTTAAGGCAAAAAGGGAATTCCTAGTTCCTGTCGTATTAATACTTTCGGGAATATCGGCGGAATTATTGATTGCGGGGATAGCCGCTCTTATAAAATAAATTCCATATTATTCATCATAAAAAAAAGCGGAGCTGGAGAAATATGCAATCAAAAAAAAGCAAATCAAAGACGGATAAAATTCTTGTAATAGTGGAGTCTCCGGCAAAAGCAAAAACAATAAACAAATACTTAGGTAAAAATTATATTGTTACCGCCAGTATGGGGCATATTATTGATTTACCTAAATCCAGAATGGGTATAGACGTACAAAACGGATTTAAACCCGAGTATATAACCGTAAGAGGTAAAGGGAAAATTCTTAACGAATTGAAAAAATACGCTTCAAAAAGTAAAGAGGCCTTGCTTGCAAGCGATAACGATAGAGAAGGGGAAGCGATAGCTTATCACATTGGAGAAGCCATCGGTAAAAAATATCCGGATTTACCTATAAAAAGGATAGTTTTTAACGAGATAACTAAAAACGCAATATTGGATTCCATCAAGGAACCTCGAGAGATAGATATAAATAAAATAAAAGCTCAGAAGACTAGAAGAACGCTAGATAGACTTGTCGGGTATAATATATCTCCTATACTATGGGAAAAAGTTAAAAGAGGGCTTTCCGCCGGAAGGGTGCAGTCTGTAACTCTACGAGTTATTTGCGAAAGAGAAGAGGAGATTGAGTCTTTTATTCCCAAAGAATATTGGACTTTAGAAGCGGAATTTATAAAAAATAAAAAAGAGATAACCGCAGAATTGTTTAAAGTCGACGGAGAAAAGATTGAATTTAGAAATAAAAACGAAGTAGATAATTTACTGAAAAAAATCGATACGAGTAATTTTGTCGTTTCTAATATCCAAACAACGCCTAAGACTATAAAACCGTCGCCGCCTTTTATTACTTCTAAATTACAACAAACGGCGGCGAATAGATTTAACTTTACGTCAAAAAAGACGATGAGCATCGCGCAACAATTATACGAAGGGATCGATCTTGGTAGCGAGCGGATAGGTTTGATTACTTATATGAGAACCGATTCTACCCGTATTTCAAATCAAGCGATTGACGAAACGCGAAAATTTATCGCCGAAAAATATAGCGACGCTCTTCCGGAAAACGCTCAATTTTATTCAAAATCCGATAAAGCTCAGGACGCGCACGAAGCGATTAGACCGACTTCGGTATACAGAACTCCCGAACTGGTAAAAAAATATTTAACTCCCGATCAATTCAAGATATATTCTATTATTTGGGAACGGCTAGTCGCTTCGCAAATGACCGGAGCCGTATATGAAAACACCGTTTTTTATATAACAAGCGGGAATGTCGATTTTAAAATATCGAATTCGGCGACCTTAAAAGAGGGGTTCAACTTATGCTTGAATTTATTAAAATCAAAAGAGGCGGAGAAAACGGTAAGAGCGAAGTTTGAGCTGGGGGAAAAGGTAAATTTTAAACAATATTTACCGGAACAACATTTTACTCAAGCGCCTCCGAGATATACCGACGCCACCATAATAAAATTTCTTGAAGAAAACGGTATAGGACGGCCGTCGACATACGCTCCTACTATATCGACTCTTCAAGATAGGTACTACGTTGTAAGAAAAACAAAACAATTAATCCCTACAATTTTAGGTAAATTAATTAATAAAATAATAACAAAATCTTTTCCAAATATAGTCGACGTTGATTTTACCGCAAAAATGGAGAAAGACCTCGACGACGTTGAAAACGGGATAACGTCGGACATTAAATTGTTAACTGATTTTTATTCGCCGTTTATAGAAAAGGTTGAGCTCGCTCAAAAGTCGCTTGAAAACCATAAAAAATCTTTTGAAGAAGAGACGGGCGAGCTATGCGATAAATGCGGAAAACCGATGTTAAAGAAACTTGGGAAATACGGCTTTTTTCTCGCTTGTAGCGGTTTCCCAGAATGCAGGAATTCCAAGCCGATTCCGTTGGCGGATTGCCCGAGGGAGAATTGCGGCGGAAAGATTGTTGGTAGAAAAAAAGCGGCAAGAGGGAAAGAGTTTTACGGATGTACTAATTACCCCGAATGCGACTTTGTAACTTGGTCTAAGCCGACGGAGTATAATTGTCCTAAGTGCGGAAAATTTCTAATAGAGAAAAACGATAAAATTCACGGAACTTATAAACTTTGTATAGACGAGAAATGCGGATATAAACAAATCGAAGAACATTAATTATGGAATACGATAAAGAAATAAATAATTATCTGGATTATTTATCGAGCCAAAAAGGATCTTCAGAAAACACCAAAAAAAGCTATCAAAAAGATTTAACGAAATTTTTCAATTATCTGGAGAGCGAGAATATCGATTTTTCTGAAATGAAAAGATCGGACTTCAGGAGCTTTTTGGCGGAACTGAACAGGGGAAAACTTGAAAATAGCTCGATAAACAGGATGATATCGTCGATAAAAGGGTATGTTAAATACAAAAAACGATTTGGCTATATCGACAAGTCGGGCATATTAGAGATAGAATCGTTAAAAACCAAAAAGTATCTTCCGAATTTTTTATTCGACGAAGAGTATTCTAAATTAATATCGTTTGCGCGTAATAACAAAGAAGATTATCGGGATATAGCTCTATTTGAGCTGATATTTTCAACGGGACTCAGAGTATCTGAAGCGGTTTCGTTACAACTTAGCGACGTTAGGAATAAAAACGGCGAAATAACTATAATAGGAAAAGGCGATAAACAACGAACCGTTATATACGGCGATAAATTTAAAACGGCTTTATCGGAATATCTGGCTATAAGAGAACAATTTAATCCTAAAACGAATTCTTTATTCGTCAACGGTAAAGGCGGAGCTCTGTCGGATAGAGGCGTAAGGTATATTTTGGAAAAAAGAATCAAAGAGACCGCCCTTCTCAAAAATATATCGCCTCACGGTTTGAGACATAGTTTTGCGACGACGCTTATAAGAAACGGCGCCGATATCAGAACCGTACAGATACTATTGGGACATTCAAATTTATCTACTACTGAGATATATACGCATCTGGGATTGGACGAATTGAAAGATATTCACTACAAATATCACCCCCATGGGAAGTAAAAATTATTGTAAATAGTCAAAATAAATATTTACCTTTTAAATATTTTTTATTATCATTATCAAAATAGGAAGTTATATGAAAGAAGAAAATAGAGTTAGATCTACGACGGTAATAGTCGTTAAAAAAGATAATCAAGTCGCTATGGCGGCGGACGGTCAAGTTACCTTTGGCGCCACCGTTTTAAAAAGCAATGCTAAGAAAATACGCAAAATTTACGACAACAAAATAATAATAGGGTTTGCCGGTAGTACGGCAGACGCTTTTAACCTATTTGATAAGTTTGAAGTAAAAGTAAACGAGTATAGAGGGAATATAGTTCGCGCGTCTGTCGAACTTGCCAAAGAGTGGAGAACGGATAAGTATTTACGAAAACTTGAGGCCATGCTTGTCGTTG
>JAGOCL010000045.1 GCA_017998755.1 Spirochaetota bacterium
ATCGGCGACCTTTTCCGAAGAATCGTCTCCGTACGCCGCTTTAGTTTTATTTCCGCTAGCAAAATTAACTATAACGACTACCGCCGCTATATATAAACCAAATAATAAAATATTTTTAAACCTTTTTAGTTTTTTCGGTTTTTCAGGCTTAAAGTACTGATGCTGAATAATAACGCCGTTTTTTTCTCTCTTCAACCTATCGCCCCTCTTATCCTATAAATCCTGATATAAAATTTATATTACAATTTTAGCGCAAAAAGCGCTTTTGTCAATAATAATGTATTTTTATTGAAAAATGTAAATATTTCATTACAAAAAACATAACAAATTTAATATTTTTAATAATATTTCTTGACCCTAATATAATTATTGATTAATTTATCAAAAAATAAAATTAAGTATTAAGGGGTTATTGGGCAATGTCAAAAAATGAAAGTATCAAAGAGACAGGCATAGATGAAAAAGCGGACAACGTCGTAAATGAAAAGAATATCAACGCCGAAGAGATAAAAGATTCAAATAATGAGAATATACAAGACGATAAAAAAGACTCAGGCGATAAAAAGAAAGACAATAAAAAAAACAACGACAAATCTGATAAGTCGGTTAACGTAGAAGAGCTGATTAAAGAGAAAAACGCTTTGCTTAAAGAAATCGAAGAGCTAAAATCGGCGTCTCAGACTAAAGAAAAAGAGGCGGCGGATTATCTCGATAAATACAGACGATCTTTGGCTGAAATGGAGAATTTAAGAAAAAGAACCCAAACGGAAAAACAAGATTTTTTGAAATACGCTAACTATAATATTATAGGAGATTTTCTTGTAATATTAGACGATTTTCAAAGGGCGATAGACGCGGGTAAGAACTACAACGCGGATTTTGAAACTTACATCTCCGGTATAGAGCTGATTGAGAAGCAAATTCTCGATCTGTTATTCAAAAAATACGGAGTAAAAAAGTACGGCGAACCCGGCGAAGAATTTGACCCGAACGTCCACCAAGCCGTTATGATGGAAGAAGGGGATTTTGACAAGGAAGAACTTGTAGAAGTATTCAGAAAAGGATACATGCTACACGACAGGGTCGTGCGATCGGCTCAAGTAAAAGTTGGGAAACCAATAGGTTAATAAAACTATTTATATATAAGGAGAAATGTATATGGGAAAAACAATAGGAATTGATTTGGGAACGACTAACTCGTGCGTTGCAATAATGGAAGGAAGCGAACCTGTAATTATAGCAAATTCCGAAGGGCAAAGAACGACGCCGTCTATAGTCGGTTATACTTCGAAAGGCGAGAGAATTGTAGGTCAACCTGCGAAAAATCAGATGATTACAAATTCTAAAAACACAATCTTTTCCATAAAAAGATTTATGGGGAGAAGATTTGACGAAGTAGGTCAAGAGATGAAACTCATACCCTACGACGTTGTTAAAGGACCGAACGGAGACGCGAGAGTTAAGATCATAGATAAAGATTATTCTCCGCCGGAAATCAGCGCGGCTATATTGCAAAAGATGAAAGCGACCGCGGAGGCCTATCTGGGTCAGACCGTTACGGAAGCGGTAGTTACAGTTCCGGCGTATTTTAACGACGCTCAGAGACAAGCGACAAAGGACGCGGGAAAGATTGCCGGACTTGAAGTAAAAAGAATAATTAACGAACCGACGGCGGCGGCGCTCGCTTACGGACTCGATAAAAAGAAAGAAGGCAAAATTGCCGTATACGATCTTGGGGGAGGTACTTTTGATATTTCTATCCTAGAGATAGGCGACGGAGTTTTTGAAGTAAAATCCACAAACGGCGATACTCACCTCGGCGGCGATAATTTTGATCAAAGAGTAATTGAGTGGATGATAAACGAATTCAGAGCTCAAACGGGTATTGATTTATCTAAAGATCCGATGGCTCTTCAAAGACTAAAAGAAGCGGCTGAGAAAGCAAAAATCGAGCTGTCAAGCAAAGCTACGGCCGATATAAATCTTCCGTTCGTAACGGCAGACCAATCCGGACCAAAGCATTTACAAATGTCGTTATCAAAAGCAAAATTTGAACAATTGATAGACGATCTAGTAAAAAGAACTATCGAACCATGCAAAACCGCGCTCAAAGACGCCGATATGAAACCGTCCGACATAGACGACGTTATATTAGTCGGCGGATCAACAAGAGTGCCGATGGTGCAAGCGATAGTTAAAGAGCTTTTTGGCAAAGAACCGTCTAAAGCGGTTAATCCCGACGAAGCGGTAGCGGTTGGCGCGGCAATTCAAGGCGGCGTTTTATCCGGGGACGTTAAAGACGTATTATTACTCGACGTAACCCCATTGTCTCTTGGTATAGAAACTCTCGGCGGAGTTATGACCCCGCTTATCAAGAAGAACACGACCATACCGAAGACTGAGAAACAAATATTCTCAACGGCCGCAGATAGTCAAACCGCCGTATCTATACACGTACTGCAAGGGGAGCGACAAATTGCATCGGCAAACAGATCGATCGGAAGATTTGATTTGGTCGGAATACCGCCGGCGCCAAGAGGAGTTCCTCAGATAGAAGTAACTTTTGATATAGACGCAAACGGCATATTACACGTTAGCGCAAAAGATCTAGGCACCGGTAAAGAACAGAAGATAAGAATTGAAGCGTCTTCAGGATTGAATGAAGAAGAAATCAAGCGAATGGTAAGAGAAGCTGAAGAACACGCCTCGGAAGATCAGAAAATGAAAGATCTTGCCGACGCGCGAAATCAAGCGGATAATCTTATTTATCAGACGGAAAAGTCGTTAAACGATTATGGCGATAAAATCTCTCAAGAAGATAAAGATAATATCAAGAAATCGGCGGACGACCTCAAATCTATATTAAATACAGATAACGTAAGCGAAATTAAATCAAAAATCGACGAATTACAGAAAGCGTCATATAAGTTAGCCGAGGAGATGTATAAATCGTCTCAAGCGTCGGGGCAAAACCCTAACGCCGGAAATGGAGGAGAACAAAACGGTAATTCGGGTTCTTCGTCCGGGTCAAACGATAATTCAAAAAACAGTAATGTTGAAGACGCCGATTACGAGGTTGTCGACGACGAAGAGAATAAAAAATAGTTTTTATACTAAACAAGGGGCTTAACGTCCCTTGTTTATTGATTGTAAATATCGTTTTTCCTGTTTTAAGTATCAATGCGGTAATAATTGAATTATTTGATTTTTTATGTTATTCTACCTGCGTTTGAAAATTAACTAAATGTTTATTTTGAGTTTTTTGGAGTATATATAAATGGCGACAAAGAGAGATTATTATGAAGTTTTAGGCGTTGAAAAGTCGGCCTCGGTAGATGAAATAAAAAAGGCGTATAGAAAACTCGCTATGCAATATCACCCGGATAAAAATCCCGGAAATAAAGAAGCCGAAAATAAATTTAAAGAGGCTACCGAGGCTTATACTATACTCGCCGACGACGATAAGAGAAAAAAGTACGATCAGTTTGGTTTTGCCGGCGTCGAAGGTATGAACTCCGGCGGAAATCCATTTCAAGGCGGCAGATACGGTTTTGACGACGTCTTTAGCGGATTTGAAGATATATTCTCTTCTTTCTTTGGCGGCGGAGGAGGTTTTGGAGGATCTTCGGGTAGAAGATCGCGAAGAGGCTCGGATCGTCTGTATAATCTTGAAATTACTCTTGAAGAAGCGGCTCTCGGAAAAAAAGTCGACCTTAATTTTGATAAACTTGAAACTTGCGACGTTTGTCACGGTAGCGGCTCAAAAAGCGGAGGCGGAAAAAAAAGATGCCCCGAATGCGGAGGTTCGGGACAAGTCAGAAGAAGTCAGGGATTCTTCTCAATATCGACCCCCTGCTCGAGATGTAACGGTACAGGCGATATAATCGAAGATCCTTGTCCGACATGTAGAGGCGCCGGCGTTTTAAATAAAAGAGTGTCAAAAACAATAAAGATACCTCAAGGTATCGATAACGGTAAAAGAATAATTATTAAAGGCGAAGGGGACGCGGGCGAAAACGGCTCTCCTTCCGGCGACCTGCATATTAAGATCAGAGTAAAACAGCACGATTATTTTTATAGAGAAGAGCAAAATCTTATAATGATCGTACCAATAAGCTTTACTCAAGCGGCGTTAGGCGACGAAATCAATATATCGTCTTTGGTAGACAATAAACTTATAAAATTAAAAATTCCGGCCGGTTGCGAAAACGGCAAGGTATTAAGAATAAAAGGCGCGGGTATGCCTTATTTGGATTTTCCAGACAAAAAAGGCGACTTGTTTATAAAGGTAGAAGTAGAAATACCTAAAAGTTTAAATAAAGAAGAAAAACGGCTTCTCGAAGAGTTGCGAAAAATAAAAGGGGAAGAGAAAAAGCCTTCTCCAAAGAAAATTACCGAAAAAGAATCGGCTTATTTTTTCTAAGCGCTTTATCTACGCTACTTGTATTGGTTAATTTATCGCTTATATCCGTTTTTTTGAGCTAACTGAAACAGGCAAATAAATAAATGAGATTTTAGCGTTTATCTTTGTAAGTTTTAAGGTTTTTTGATATAATTCTTGACAAATATTAAAATAATATTTAATAAATATCGTAAATTAATTTAAGGGCTAGTTATGGAAAAAATTAGAATTGCAATATTAGGATGCGGAACTGTTGGCGGCGGCGTAGCTAAAATTTTGTTAGAAATCAAAGATATTTTAAACGATAGATCTGAAAAAGAGATAGAACTAGCTAAAATTGTCGATTTATTTCCTCAATCAGCGTCTAAAAAAAATAATATTCCGATAAATTTATTCTGCGGCGGCGGCAATGATCTCTCAAAAGAGGAAGCGGATAGATGCATTGAAGAAATATTGTCAGACAAAACTATCGACGTAGTCGTTGAAACAATCGGCGGAAGTTCCGAGTACATACTCAATTTAGTATTGAAAATTTTAAATTCTAAAAAACACTTTGTAACGGCAAATAAAGCCCTCCTTGCGAAATATGGAAAAGAAATATTCGAAACCGCTGAGAAAAATAACGTATCGGTCGGTTTTGAAGCGTCGGTTTGCGGAGCGATACCGATTATCAAAGCTATTAAGGAGTGTTTTACCGGAGACATTATCGAATCGATATCGGGGATAATGAACGGCACAAGTAATTATATATTATCCAAAATGAAATTTGAAGGGAAATCTTTTGCCGAAGCTCTCAAAATGGCTCAAAATCTCGGTTATGCAGAAGCCGACCCGACGTTAGATATAAACGGAGGGGACGCCGGCAATAAACTTGCTATACTATTAAAGCTTGCTTTTGGTTTGAACGTATCTGTAACTCAAATTCCTATTACAGGCATTGAAAAAATTGAAGAAGAAGATATGGACTTTGCAAACGAGATGAATTGTACTATTAAACTTATTTGTTACGCAAAAAAAGAGGGGAAAAAGATATTTGCAACGGTAAGACCGATGATGATAAAAAATGATAATTTCTTATCAAACATAAACGGAGCTACCAACGCCGTAAAACTTTTAAATAAATATTCGGGGGAACACATTTTAGTCGGAAAAGGCGCGGGATCAACAGAAACCGGCTCCGCTATCGTTTCGGATATAATTTTTATAGCAAAATATAAAAATAACATCTCCAATAAAAACGCGACTTCCGACGTTTGTTTAACGGACGAAGATGAAACAGAATTCCCTTACAATATCTCTTTTGAGACTAAAGACGTACCGGGTATAACCGGAGCCGTAACGACTGCAATCGGCGATAACAATATCAATATAGATACTGTCGGACACAACAGGCACAACAAGTCTAAAGCTATTTTTTCAGTAGCGACTATGCCTTGTAAGTTGTCTCAAATAAAAAAAGCCGTCGCTCAAATTAAAACAAGCAGGCCCGATATATTAAAAAGCGAACCAAAAATTATTCCTATACTATATTGAGTTTATTTTATTTTCCGATAATCATATAGATCGTTAGTTGAGTATTTAAAAATTCGCGATATAATATTATATAAGAGTTTCTCCGCTTTTATTTTGGAGTATTTTTTGAAAACTATAAAAGATGTTTTTGTCAATTTTTCAGAAAATAGCGACGTCGTCAGGAAAACAAAATCTTCATATAAATCTGAAGAAGAGAAGGAATTTGATCCTTTAACGATATATCTCGGCGAAATATCTAAAATTCCTCTTTTAACTCCGCTAGAAGAAGAAAAAATCTCAAGAAATATATCAGAATCAATAAGCGGCATTAATATTAATCTATCAAATTTTAAAGAAAAAAAAATATCTGAAAAAGAATATAAGCAAAACGATTTACGACTAAAAGACGTATTAAATTTTAACAAAAATAAAATGATACGCGCGAATCTACGATTAGTCGTTAGTATTGCAAAAAAATACCAAAACAGAGGGCTCGCTCTGTTAGATCTGATTGACGAAGGCAATATCGGACTTATTGAAGCCATAGAGAGGTTTGATTATACAAAAGGCTTTAGGTTTTCGACCTACGGATCGTGGTGGATAAAGCAAGCCGTAGTAAAAGCTTTGGCTGATAAGGGGCAAATGATAAGAATTCCGATACACATGTTGAACACTATTAAGAAATGTTTTTTTGTCGCTAAGGAAATATCCGCTAAAAGCGGTAAAAATCCTACGACTGAAGAGCTGTCAGAAGCGATGGGAATACCTCCGGATAAAATCAAGCAAATTGTAAACATTAACACCTCAACCGGCTCTCTCGATACTCGAATTTACGAAGGAGATAATTATACCGAGTTTGGCGATATGATAGAGGACGTCCGATCAAAAAATCCCTTTGAAGAATTATTTTCTCTGGCTCTGCAAGATACCATTGACGAAATACTCAACTCTTTATCCGATAGAGAAAAAAGGATTATAGAATTGAGATTCGGTCTTTACGGCATCGGCCCGCATACTTTAGAAGAAACCGGTCAGGCGCTCGGCATTACGAGAGAAAGAGTGAGGCAACTGCAAAAGAAAGCGATAAAAAAACTTAAAGATGCAAATTTAAACAAAGCTCTGGACGATTTTATAAAATGAGAATTTTAACAATATTTTTAATATCAATTTTAGTCTTTTTTTCAAGCTCTTGCCAAAATGATAAAATAAAGAAATTTAAAAACGCTAAATACAGGTATAAATTTCTTTATTCAAGCGAATTGGTAAATATAAAAGATAAGAATCTATCCGACGGGAACTCTGAATTTATAAGATCAGTCGAGAATTCCGGAACTATAATACCGTCGGAATCTGTCGACGCCGCTCTATTCAACAGAAACTCGTATCCTCCGGTTTACGACGTTATATCGGTATCAACCGTTACAAAATATATAAATATTAATAACATAGAGAAAGGGAAAACTGAACTTGAATATATGTTTTCCGATCAATTAGAGATGAATTATACGGGAGTCAGGCTTTTAAGATCTGAATATCAAAATTTCAAAATCGGTAAAACGTACCGTCTTGATTATAGGTTTTTTCATAATAATACGGAATGTTTCTCCAGCATAATCATATTAACAAATAATCCGTTGTTTTCAAATATCATAACCGCGATATCGACGATGGATAGAGAATACTCCGTAATTGAAGAGAGAGATAGGATAATTAACAGTTTTAAAAAATATTAACCTTTACTCTTTTGATATGTTACCGAGACTCTATCGACGTTTTTCAAAATCTTGCCTTTTGCCGCCTTAACCTTAACCGACCGTACCGAACTATTTTTAAGAATAATTTCACCAATAAAAACAGCCAAAGACTCTAATAAATAAAATTTGGTTTCAAGAACTTTCGCCTCAATATTCTCAACTAACAACTTATAATTTAGCGCGTTTTCAATATCGTCGGTCGACGCCGCTAAGTCTCCGTCGTAATCAATTTGTATATCCAGATAAATTGTTTGCTTTTTTTTTCTCTCTATAGGAAATATCCCGACGATAATTTTTAATTTCATCCCGCTAATATCTATTAACACTTTCCCCTCCGTTTAAATGAAGCCCTCCGTCTAAATATATGATCTGTCCCGTAAGCGCTTCGTTGGCCGCTATAAAATGAATTGTATCAAACAGGTATTTTAAGTCAATTTTATCTTTTAATAAAATTTTATCCTTAATAGTTTCATATCGAATTTTATCGGGATTATCGGTTTTTAACATCAACCCAAGCGCTATGCCGTTTGTTCTGATCTTAGGCGCGAATTCTTTTGCCGAAAACATCGTTAAATCGGCTAAACTTTTTTTTGCTAACGAATAAGCAAAATAATTAGTATCTATATTAAGAATCTTACTATCAAGAATATTAATTATATTACCATCTTCCAATACCGGAGATAAATACTTAATTAGCGTATAGGGCGCTTTTATATTAACGCCGAAAGTAGCGTCGAACAATTCCGGCGTAGTATCAATAATGTTTTTTCTCTCAAAAATAGCGGCGTTATTAATAAGCAAATCTATTTTTTTAAATTTAGTTTTTATTGAACCGATAAAATTTAAGATAGCTTCAGTTTTTGTAAAATCCGCCTGAAAGACGTAACTCTTAACTCCAAAAGAACTAATTGCGTCCTGAATATCTCGACTCTCGTCGATGGAGCTGAAACAATGCATTATTACGTCGTATCCGTTTTGAGCCAGATTTAACGCTATTTCTTTTCCTAACCTTTTACATGCTCCGGTAACTAATGCCGTTTTTTTCATTTAAATTATTTCCGTTAAAATGTTTTTTTTATTGTAATATAAAAAAAAACTTTTGACAATCGATAATTTTATGTTATATTTTAATTATAAAGAATTTAATTTTTAGGAAAATAAAAAAAACTATAAAAATTATGAACGATTACAATTTAAACGAAGCGGATTATCTACTTAGAGAGCACGTAAACGCTATCAAGGGTAGTATCGATCAGATATATTACGGATTACTCAACTATCTATCCGAAGACGAACAAAAAAAGTATCTTTCTTACTTAAAAAATCAGTCTGATTCTTTGCAAGACGTCTTGTATAAAAGTATAGTAGAGCGCGCGAATAAAATCAACGAATTAAATTTACAACTACTAAAGAGCAACAAAGAACTTAGTCTGTTAAAACAGTCTTTGGAAGAAAAAGTAGACAAACGAACAAAAGAGATAAAAAAGATTCAGCACGTTACTATATTCGCGCTTGCGAGATTAGCCGAGTCAAGAGATCAGGAGACCGGAGATCATTTAGGTAGAATTAGAAAATATTGTTGGATTATCGCTCGCGAACTTTCCAACTCCAAGCAATATAAAGGTTATATAGACAACAGGTACGTCAGTAACATTTTTCACTCCAGCCCTCTTCACGATATAGGCAAGGTAGGAATAACCGACAGTATTTTATTAAAACCCGGTAAACTTACCGTTGAAGAATTTGACGTGATGAAATCTCATACGATCATAGGCGGCAAAACTCTCGAAGACGCTGAAAAACAGTTGCAGAAGAAAACGAAATCTTTCCTTTCTATGGGTAAGAATATAGCGTACTGCCATCATGAGAAATGGGACGGAAGCGGTTATCCCTTCGGACTAAAAGGCACCGAGATCCCGCTATCGGCGCGTATTGTCGCTCTTGCCGACGTTTACGACGCGCTTACTTCAAAAAGAATTTATAAAGAATCGATGAGCCATCAGGTCGCCAAAGACATAATATATCAGGGAAGCGAAAAGCACTTTGATCCCGTCATCATCGAAGCGTTCTATAAACTTGAGGATAAATTTCTCGAAATCTCTAAGAAATATTAACGGCGCTTTTATAAGTTATGTTTTGAATTGAGTCAATAATCCTTCAATTTTGTTCACATTCTCGCTGTTTTCTAATCCGCTTTCGGATACTATCTCTACGGATTTATATATATCGTCTATCCCCAAGGCTATTTCCTGAGCGCTTTGATTAGTATCTTTCGACAATTCTCCGATATGATTTAAACTTTTAGATATATTATCGATCATTTTCAGCGATATATTTGCCGACGAATCGATGTCTTTAGTTAATTCTATATGCATATTAATATTACTCAAAATATTTTCGCTATCGGAATATAACGAAGCGATATCGTTTTCCATATCAATAAAACTTTCATTAGTATCCTTAATTTCCTTTATGATACCGTCAAAATACTCTCCCGTAACTAGCGAAAGTTCTTGCGATTTATCTATAAAGTCTACTATTTCTTTTAATGATTTTGAAATCTCTTGAGAATTTTTTGTCGCATCCTCAGCTAATTTTTTTATCTCGTCGGCGACCACAGAAAATCCTTTCCCTACGTCGCCTGCGTGAGCCGCCTCGATAGCCGCGTTCATCGCTAAAAGGTCGGTTTTTTCCGCTATATTTTTAATAACTTCTAACATCTCAAATATTACACGCGTTGAATTTGACGTTTTTAATATTATATCAATCGTTTCATCCATTTTATTTTTCCCATTCAACGCTACATTTTTTAAATTAACAAATTTCTCCCCTTTTTCTTTTATTATTTTGAATATTTTCTCAATATATTGGAAAATCTCTTTAATCGAAACTGAAATATTACCTATTTTTTCCGATTGAACGGATATTTTCTCTCCGACGGTTTGAGAATAATTGATTAATTCCATCGAATAATCGTTTGACTTTGTTATTTCATCGTTAAGTTGTTTAGTCTTATCTCCAATAAAATGTATATTATCGCGCATTTCTTTTAGCGAAGCCGACGATTCTTCGGAGGAACTTGCCAAGTTTTCGCTAACGCTAAAAGCTCTTTTAGAGATTTCTTTGAAATCGGCTATTATATTTCTTAACTTTAACGAGAATTTATTAAAATTTACCGATAGAGCGCCTATCTCGTCGTTTGTCGATAAATTTATTGATTCTGTAAGGTCTCCTTCTCCAATTTTTTCTATCGATTTCATAACCAATTTAATTTTC
>JAGOCL010000046.1 GCA_017998755.1 Spirochaetota bacterium
GTTCCGATAATAATCAGAAAAACTCCGGCGCCTCCGTACGCGGTAGGTATTTCTTTTAGTAAAACTAAAGATATCAATAGCGCTATCGCCGGTTTCAACGAATTGATCGGTCCAAACACCGACAACTCGGTTGTTTCCAAAGACTTAACTAATAATATATTTCCCGCTCCGTCTAATATCGACGCTACGATAATAAAAAGCCAAAATCCTTTTTCAATAACGCCGTATTTTATAAAAAATGCAAAGGGAACGAGGAATAATCCGAGGAACAAGTATGTGATAAATACGACAAATATCGGATTTGCGCCTTTATTCGCTAATATTTTCTGATACACATTAGCGACGGGACTAAATATTACTCTGAAAATTAAAATTATAGTTAACATTATAACTCGATAATCCTATAAATATTCCGCGCAAACCGATCGACCTATACCTGCTCTGCGACGATCTTTTGTTATATAAATATTTTTACTCTCGCGGTTATTGACTCAAAAACGGGAATTCCCAATTATCGCAACTAGCATAATTGCCGTTCTCTTATTTTTCCCGCCCTCCGATTTTATCCAATAATTGTTTTGCGCTTATATCTACCTCGTCGATTTTCTCGCCATCGGTAGGATTTCTTACTATTCTTTCCAGATCGCTTTTTATCAAAAGAATAATACTATCATCCATTTTATCGACGATATAATTTAAAGTCCAGTATTTCCAAACATCGTCGTCTGTGTTTAGTATATTTTCAACTATTGGAACGATATCTTCGCCTGCATTTATTAATAGAGGCGCTATTTTTCTAGCGACAGGCCAATTCATATCCTTAATCCATTCAAACAAATCAGGTAAAATAAGTTTATATTCGGGATATTTCTTTTTACTTAAATATTCAATCTTGTCTATATCAAATTTGTTATTAGGTATATAATCTTTTAAATTCATTTTCTAATATTTTTTATTACCTCGTATATAAGTCCGGCGCCTATAAGGCGTTCCTTATTGACAAACCCGTCGGGTAAGGTATCGGCAAGCGCTTTACTTATGTTTATGTTATAATTTTTTAGCGAGCCGCTCGCCGCATCCGAACTAATAAACCAAGGCGCCATAAAAAAATGCTGGTCGTTTGATTGTAGCGTTATGATTTTATCGCCGGATAATTTTATTTCAACGGCGATTTTGGGATAATCGTCGTACCAATTGGAAGCGTAGTATTCCGAAACGGCCTCTTTTATATATTCATGATTGCCAAGAATTTCGACGGTTTCTTGTATTTTATCTTCGGGAATTGTCTGAAATTGGTATATTTTATTGAATTCTCTTATAATATCGGCCATATTCTTGCCGTTTTCGGCTTTATTCAAACCCAACTGGCCAATATTTAATTCTCTCTCAACCGGCTCAAGTAAAGCGTCAAGAACATTGGTTATCTTGATCGCGTCAAACGGCTTGCCTGTAAATATATTCTCCTTATCTTCGAGATACGGTTGCGCATAGTTATCGTAAGAGTAAATAAACCCGTTTTTGTCTCTTTTTATCGTTATTGAAGTTCTCGAGCCTTGAAAAGTGAGAATACTTGAAGTTATATTTATTTCAAGTATTTTCTCTATATCGAGCGTTTCGGAATTTAAGAACCCCCGCGCCTCTTCTTCCGGCAATATCTCATTATTTAAAAATCTATTGCTAAGATTTTTCGACAAAAAGCCTTCGCCGAGCGTCGAAAGTAATATATCCTTAACGGCAGTATGACGAACGCCGGCGCAAATAAGGGACGCCCCCTCGGCGATTAGCATTATTTCATAAAGCTCTCTACCTTTCAATTCGGACGAATTGACGATATTACTAAGAAACTCGTTAATAACCGCGATATCGTAACCGTTTGCGCCCATTTCAAGGGCTTTTCGTAAGAATATGCGCTTATCTAGAAGATAGTATAGCATTACAAATTGAGGAATTCTGACGCTAAAAAAAGAGTCTTCGTTTAAAAGCGAATCAATAACCATAAGCCCGTTTTTATTAACGTATATCGAAAGGTTGTACAACTCCTCCGCTACTTCCAAAAGATAGCGCTTCTCGCTTTCCGAACACCGCGCTTTTTCAAACAAATAAGGATACAAAGTCATATTACTTCCATTCTTAGATTTTAATTTAATGCGATTATATAAATTATTAAAAAAAATATCAAATACTTTCGGAAATAGTTAGTTATTCGATATTTTCCAGCCAATTTTTTCGTAAAATAAAAATCATTCAATATAAAAATTGAAAACGGTAAAATATTTACTATCGTTCTTACCTTTAGCGTAAACAGACGCGCTATAATTACCTGAACCGGGATCGGTAAAAGTCAGATAATAAACTCCATCCTTATACTCTTTTTTATAATACCCCTCTTTGTTTTTTTTATCGGCGTCCTTAATATTTGACGTTATCGATATCTCATCGCCGCATTCAATTTTTATTAGCGCGCCTCCGTTTTTTTTCAAGCTCGCTATATCTTCAGAAATAATTTTCATATCATAATTATAAAATTCTTTTTTATAAAATATTTGATACGGAGGCGCTTTACCGCTAAATTTTGGCTTCATATTATTAATACCGAAGCGGTAAATGATCTTGTTATAGTTTTTATCTTTGGAAGGATTTTTAAAAGAAACTTTTACATGATAAAAATCTTTATCCGGCGGCGTTACGAAATATACTTTTCTGTTATTTTCAAACGAATAAGAAACATGTTCGTTAAAAGTTTTACCCTCCTTATTATATAATCCCGTATAATATTCAAAGTCGTCGATAACCGGAAGTTCAAATCTGTAATACCCGTCGTTTTCTGCGCTATTAAAATTATTATCTAAAATTTCGATATTGTAAGCTTCGGCGTCCCGCTGTTTATAGAGCTCCCCCGATAAAGGCAATAATCCTCTTTGCGCTCCGGCGCTTTCAATTATAAAATACGCCGCCCCGTTGTATTTGCCTTCGTCATTTTTTACCGATATTGTCGCCGTATATCTCCCCTTTCTTTGCGGAGGCGTATATGTAAACGCGTATAATGAGTCGCGATAATCGTAAATAAAATTATTATCGTATCTGGCGCCGTCTGAGTCTTTTAAAACTGACGTCAATATTTCATCGGAAGGAGATTTAATCTTAATCGAATATCTATTATTATCATTTTTAACAATATTTTCGACGATCTCTAATCCCTTTTCTGAAAAACTGTTATATCTTATTATTTTAAGCGCCGGCGGTATTTCGCTAATCTTTTCCGCTTTAGGTAATCTTATTTTAGCGCAATATTGATGAGATTTATCCGTATCGTCAAGATATTTAACGTAAAAATAAATTTCGTTGTTAGGGGATTGCGGAATTTTGTAATAGTATGATTTAACATCGTAGCCAATATCGGTTACTACCGAATCTTTTATGTTTCCATAATTTTTATCTTTTAACGACGAATAAATCGATACGTCCCGCGGAGCTTTAAGCTTAAAAAAATAATAGCCGTCTTTAACCGCGCTATCAAAATTATTTTCAATAAGCTCTAGATTGAAATATTCAAACCTTGAATTATAAACAAAACTATTTATTTCTGGAAGTTCCTCTCCCGAACCTTTATCCGATACAACTTTAAAAGTATAAAGCGTATGGGTAGTATCTTCATGGTCTAAATATATCGCTCTTATGGCGCCCGTAAAAACTCCGGTTTTAGGAGCGGAGAATTTGCAATAAGTCATACCGTCGCTATCAATATATGAAAAATGGTTAAAAGGGTATTTATTATCGTTGTCGTCGGTTAACGTCGTCGTTATAACGACATTTGGGGGACATTTCAACTTAAAAGTTACAATATTATTATCTGCTTTTACCATATCGTACGCTCTTATCTGATTATCGCCCTCCATCGGGACATAATATTTTTGATAAATATCTTTAACGTTTAAAAACTCAACTTCGGGGTATAAAAATGTATTAATGTGATATATCGGATTTTTAATATACTCCTCTTTAGTAATGTTAACGTCGGTAAATGCGAGATTTGGATCGTTTGGAAAGTTGTCAAGAAGTTTGGCTTCCGGTTTGATAAAAAGGTATTGCGACGAGTACTTTCCCTTTTTTACCGAAAGCGCCGTTTCTATATCCGTTTCTTCCGTCTGCGGTAGAATCAACGATATACCATTTATTGTCGATCCTTACCGCATTCCAAGCGTGACCGGACGCTTCGTTTTTTGAAGTAATATAGTTTCGCGATATGCCGGAAACGGTAATACACTCGATTCCTGCGATCGTCGCCATCTCTTTTAAAAGCGCTGAAAAACCGCCGCATGTGGTTCTTTTCAATTTAACGATATCGTACGTATTTCTGCTTCCCTTACCTATTCCGCAAAAAAGATCAGTATCATACGAAATATTATCGGTAATCCAGTCGTGAATTCTCTTTATCTTTAAATAATCGTCGTCGCTCCCCTTGATCAAATATTCTGTTAATGAAACTAAATATTTCTCGGGATCGCTGTTTAGACCATTTTTAATATTCTCCGGAACAGACAAAACTACCGGATCGATATCCAATTTTCTATATTTTGCCGCGATATCGTCGGCGGCTAGAAAGTCCGGCGCAGGCGCTAACTCTCTCGAAAAGAGAGCTAAAGAGATTAATAAAAAATAAAAACTAATAAATAACTTTTTCACAGATTTTCCTTTCTCGCTCGACAATTATATAAAAAGCCTTTTGTATTTCGCCCCTCTTTTTGTCAAAATCGCCGACAAATCCTAGCAATAAGAAATATTGTAGCCAAAGCGCGAAATAATTTCAACTAAAATATTTTTAAAAATTCAGTTGACTTTGATTTGCGTAAAGGTTATATTTATGATAATGATTATCATTATCAGGAAGCGTAAATGATAGATGAAAAGGTTATATATATTAACTATTTGAGAGACAACAACGTCAAGTTCAGCAAACAAAGAGAGACGATACTCGACGCTTTTTTGGCGATAGAAAAACATATTACCGTTCAAGAGCTGTTTGACGTTTTAAAGAGAGAGACAAAAACTATCGGGATTGCGACGGTATACCGGGCGATGAAAATCTTTTGCGCCGCGGGTCTCGCTCAGGAGGTCGACGTTGGCGACGGGAACAAGCGGTATGAGCATAAATTTAATCATGCCCGCCACGATCATTTGATTTGCTCGATATGCGGTAAGATTATTGAGTTTAACGACCCGAATTTAGAAGGTATTCAGAATAAAGTTTGTAAAGAGCTTGGATTTGAACCGACCGAACGTAAATTACAGATTTACGGGATATGTAAATCGTGTAAAAGCGTGTAGTTTTTTTACGATATATGCGATATTGATTATCATTATCCGAAAGGAGGGTTTATGAGAATGATTGAGATTATATTTGTAGTAGTTCCGTTAATTCTCAGTTTGTTATATATAGCTTTTAAGTTATTAAGATCGGGTAAAAAGAAATGCGGTTCTTCATGCGAAGGTTGTTCGATAAACGATAGATGTAAAATGTAAAAGAGGTTTATTATGACGACTACGATAAAAAAACCGGCGATATTAATAGGAAACGTCAACGTAGGTAAAACGACAATATTCAATAATATAACCGGGAAGGACTTGAAAGAGATAAAAGATAAAGAAACGTCGATATCCTATTTCAAAGCGACTATAAAAGGAACGGCTAAACCTCTTTACGACATTCCAGGCATTTCCGGGCTAACTATATGCGCCGAAGAAGATAAAACCGCCGTTAATCTTTTATTAAATAAAAGCGTCGATACTATAATACAAGTCGTCGACGCTAAAAACTTGTTGAGAAGTCTTGCGTTGACTTTGCAAATCGCCGAATTTGGCATACCGACTATAATAGACCTAAATATGATAGACGAAGCTCAGGTCAGGGGGGTCAAAATTGATTCGCGCAAACTTTCCGAACGTTTAAATCTTGAAGTAATAGATACGATTGCGAACGAGCGCGAGGGCGCGGGAAAATTAATCTCGTCGATCGACAAAGCTAGGCGTCCCTCTATTCGAGCCGTATTTCCGCAAGATATAGAGACTGCGATTATTAACATATCTTCGCTTTTCGGCGACGACGAGCCTTCAAAAAGAGCTTTGGCAATATTGCTTATTATAAAAGATAAAATTATTGAAAAATATGTTTCCGACAAATTCGGCGATAATATTCTACAAAACTGCATGGAAATCGTCGTAAATCTTGAAAATAACCACGCCAAATCATTAGACGTTATTATTTCAGAGATATATTACTTCCAAGCAAAGCGAATAGCCGATAGCGTTGCAAAAAAGACGGTAGTTACGCTTTCTAAGAGGAGATTGAAACTAAGCCGCAGCGCTTCAAATTTATTTCCGGGTATCCCTATCGCTATTTTTGTAGCGCTTCTTATGTTTTTATTTGTCGGTAAATTTGGCGCGGAATTCCTCGTCGGTTTATTGGAGGTATCGTTATTTAAAGGGATTATCATTCCATTTTTGGAGAATATTCTCAAAGTACTTAACAGTTCATTTATTACCGACCTTTTTTGCGGAGAATTCGGTTTAGTAAGCGTCGGGATAACGTTGTCTTTCGGAGTAGTTTTCCCCGTTCTTTTTACTTTTTATATTTTCTTCGGCTATCTTGAAGACTCCGGTTATCTACCGAGAGTCTCTATATTGTTGGATAAAGCCCTTAGGGGAATCGGTCTTAACGGAAAGGGGGTTTTCCCCTTGATAATGGGATTTAGCTGTATCACTATGGCGCTTTTAACGACAAGGATGCTTGATACAAAAAAAGAAAAAATCATAGCATCTTTTCTGCTTATTTTGGGACTTCCTTGCGCTCCCCTATTGTCCGTTATGTTTGTGCTTTTTGGCAAACTCCATTGGAGCGCGGCGTTTATCGTTTTTGGCATTATTCTTTTTCAGATAATTCTATCCGGATTTATATTAAATAAAATTCTTCCCGGAGATAGGGGCGATTTCATCATCGAAGCTCCGCCGCTTCGCCTACCCTCGTTTTTGCCTATTTTAAAAAAAGCGACTCTTCGTATCAAAACATTTTTGATAGAGGCTGTTCCGATATTCCTGATCGCGTCGTTTGCGCTTTTTTTGTTTGATAGAATCGGCGGACTAGACCTGTTCCGCGCATCTCTTAAGCCGGTTACATTGAAGTTTCTGGGATTACCGGTCGAAAGCGTTGAGATAATCTTAATGACGATCGTTAGACGCGAGGCCGGCGCGGCGCTGTTAAGCTCGTTTTTTGATTCGGGGATATTTAGCGGAACTCAAACGGTGGTAATGCTATTAATAATGACGTTTTTAGCGCCCTGCATTAACTCGCTGATCGTGATTTTTAAAGAACACGGAGTTAAAACGGGACTTGGTATAATCGGCTTCGTTATTCCATACGCTCTACTAATCGGAGCGGTCGTGAACTTTATCTTAACTTCGTTAAAAGTTCAATTTTAGGGGGATTTTATGGAAATATTTAAAGAAGAAATACTTGAAGCGATAATGGACGCCGAAGAATACGGCGCATGTACGGTTGAGTGTATCAGAGTCGGCATTTCAAAAGACAGGGTAAAACCGGACGAACTCGAAGCTCTTCGCGAAGACGGATTGATAACGGTACAAAACGACAAAATCTTTATGACGGGTAAAGGGCGCGAATTCGCAGTCCAAGTTATAAGAAGGCACCGTTTAGCCGAATGTCTCATGGGCTACGTTTTACATATCTCGCCGGACGCTATGGAAAAGGTCGCCTGCGAGATGGAGCACACCTTGCTTCCCGAAGTGGAAGAGTCTATATGCACGCTATTGGGCCATCCCGACACCGCGCCCGACGGTAAGCCTGTTCCCCCGGGTAAATGTTGTATTCAAAAGAGCAGAAAAATTGAGAAAATGCTAATTAGTATAGCCGAACTAAATCCGGGCGACGAAGGCAAAATCGCTTATATCAGGCCAAAAAGTCATAACCGTCTCTTAAAACTGACCGCTTTCGGGCTAATCCCCGGGCAACGCGTCAAACTTGCCCAAAAATCTCCTACTTACTGTATTTTGTTTGAACAAACGGAGATAGCGATTGAAAAAGATATAGCCGAAGAAATTTTTGTTTGGAAAATTGAAGACCGTCTTTAAGATTTTCTCCCCGAAATACCATTTATTATCCCCTTTTGGTATTGACATTTATATATGTTTTGTATAAATTGTAGTATCATTCTTAACAGTACGGCTTATCTTTTATGTTCGGATTGCTCCTAGACGAAAATACCGCTCAATTAGCCGGTTTGGTAGCCGGACTCGCCGGATTAAAAAATAGCCAAAATGACGAATTTGAAGCCGACGAATATTCTTATAAATACTTAAAATCGATATATGGCGATCATCCGGAATATTACCCCGGCGGTATAAAGTATTTTTTCAATAAAATAGAGGCGGTATATGGAACGCAGGACGGCGGTATTCTTGAAGACCTGCTTTCTACTCATCCAAAAGACGCGGATAGAGTCGCTAAAGTCGACGCTCTAATAAGCTCGGCGGGTATAGCCGCGCCAACTCAAACGGAATTAGACGCATGGAAATCGGCTTACGACGCAAATTTGAGGAGTATTCTGCCGCCTGAAACGGTTAATCCTTAAAACCGAGCTATTATTAACGTTTTTTAGAGTTATCTTTTAATTTTGATCCGCCGATTGCCGGCGGATTTTTTTTTAAAATTTATATTGCGGCGTTTTATTTTTTATGATATAAATATAAACGTAAATAAGTTTAAAATATTAATCTAAATATAGAAGTTTTGACGATTATAATATTTAGAATTTCAGAAGGAGACTTAATATGACGGAAGACGAGTTAATTAATTATGCAGAGATTTTTAAAGCCCTGGGCCACCCTACCAGATTGGAGATCGTAAAAGGACTAGTCGACAGAGACGAAACCAACGTTTCCAAAATGATCAATCGGATTGATATATCTCAATCAAATTTATCGCAACATCTGGCTATTTTAAGAAGAACCCGTTTGGTAAAATGTACTAAAAAAGGGCAACAGGTTTGCTATAAAGTAGAAGACGATAAAATAAAAAAGATTATTAACGCTATTTCTTAATTCTCTCTACTTTTACGGACGGTAATTGTGCCTAATCTAAATAATCCAATACAACGTTTTATGTCGGTTTGGATATTATCTCTCGGGATTTTTTGCGCTTTTTTAGGGCTTATAGGATTAATTACGATAACAGATTCTATAAGATATGTTTTTCTGCTTTTCGCCGGCTCCGGGATAGCAATGATTTTTGGAGCCGTCGGTATGTGGAGAACCGCCCAAAAAGCGCAGTCCGACGAGCTTTCCGATAAGTCGGCGGTAAAGAATAACAACGCTCAAAAAAAATTGCTTTTTTTATACGAATGGAAAATCGCCCCAAACCTGTGGAATCGTTATGTTAAAAACGAAATTCGATTTAAAATAACAGATATTGTCATTATTTCAGTAATAATAGTCGTTCTTGGATTCTTTTACTTGATTTTCAAAGAAAACGCAGGGGTTCTCATTGCGCTTTCCGTAGGCGGAGTCGTCGCCTTATCGTATTCTGTTTTGCGAGTTTATCTCTTCAAGAAATATCTTAGAAAATCGTCCGTAGACGTAATTATCAATATTACCGATCGCAGTTTATTCGTCAACAATACTTACCACGTATTAAACGATAACCATTATAAATTGATCGCAGTTAGTTTACGAAATGAAAAAGGGTTGATTCTGCTTGATTTTGAAATATCTTGGGAAACTCGAGGGGGCGTTGTTTCTGACAATATAAGAATTCCCGTTCCCGACGATAAGTTCGATGAGGCGGACGAAATAGTTGTAAAATTCGAAAATTTATTCCCCCTCCCCTCCTCTACCGAATAGATTTTTTTATAATAAATATTTGTAAATTTTATTGCTTTTATTCTAGAAAATATTTATTATTCGTAAAACAAGAGGAATAAATGGAAAACTTCACAGAAATTAAAAACAAGCTTATAAGCTATATGAACTACGGCAAGCTGGATTTGCCGACGGTACGAATTATTCAACGTACTCTGCTACACTCCAACAAAGAGAGCGAGCTTTCTGAACTACTCGAAAAAATTGAGAAACAAGTCCTTCATACGCGCTCAAGAAACGGCGTAGAGCAAAATTCCGCATAAAAAGGCTTCTTTTAACATACTGCCCGCTAATGCCGCTCTAAACCCCATTTTTAGCGTTTCAGCGGGCTTACGCCTTACGGTCGCGCCGGTTGCCGGCTTTTACAATCTCCCAAAGAAAGCGAAACCATAAGTTTTTTACCCGTATTACCGTTCGAAATATAAAGCGGCGATAAAATAGCTTTTATTTATTTATATTTCTTGTCGAACTCTTCGCTGAAATCGTCCGCGGCCTTGTTTAAAATATTCTTTTCTTTCGCCGCGCTTTTGCCTATATCTTTTTCAATCAAGTCGTAGTCCGTTTTGATATTTTGCGCCAACTTCTCTATATCAATATTATTCTTCTTAAAATACGGATAAGCAATAAAATATAAATACGTTTCCAAAATATCAGAAACTGTTCTTCTTTGTTGTTTAGCCATTTCCTCTAAAGCCTTGTTTAGTTGATCGGGAATGGTTATCGATAGCTTAGTAGTTTTCATATGGGCCGCCGTTTTGTCATAATAATATATTTCTAAATAAAATTTTAATCAATTCGTTTAAATAAGTCAATAAATATTTATCAAACTACGGCGACTTATAAATTGCGCGCTTTTTCAAAGAATTTTAATCGTATTTATCTTAATCGCCGTATTAATAGGAAAGCGCATTGGTTCTCACAC
>JAGOCL010000047.1:0-6631 GCA_017998755.1 Spirochaetota bacterium
GTACGACTCTTTCGACTTGATATCCGATACCTCTTTGGACGGAGTCAGAGGCGTCAAGATTATAGATATCGAATCGTATCTCAATTTATCGGGAAGTATAACTCTAAAATGGAGACCTCTCGGTTACGCTTTGGAATACATAATTTATAAATCTGATTCTTCCGACGATTTGAGTTTCAGCGCTATCGGTAGATTGTATCAGAACAGCTATTCTCCCGACGTTTATCTGGAGTTTTCAGACGAAGAGATAGAGAGCGGTAAAACTTACTTTTACAAAATAAGAGCTTTGTTGAAATCCGGGAAATTTTCCGATTTTAGCAAAACGTTGGCTCATGAGACAAAGTTGCCGCAGTTTGCGTTAACTCGTAACGGCGAAGAGATTAAAAACGAATCTATCAATTATCTTACAAGAATAAATTTTGGCGAAAAGACCGTTCTTTCTTTTAAAATAATGAATCGCGGGATTGCGGATTTGATTTTATCTTCAGATCCTTTTATCGACGCTACAGGGGATATCGACGGTAGTTTTACTATAATAGCCCCCGCTACAAATGTGATAACAGAGGGCGAGGAGACGGAATTTAGCGTAATTTACAGCCCTAAGAGCGACGGCGAAAAGTTTATTACGGTATTTATAAAAAATAACGATTTCTTTAAAAAAGACTTTAAATTTTACTTTTATTCTACTACTTACTACGATAAGATAATTGATTACGATGAGAATTCCGACGATCTTATTGGAATAGAAATCGACGAAGATAACTCGCTTGTCGTCGTCGGCTCTTCGGCGTCTAATAACAATTCAAATTGGTTTATTAAAAAATACGACGCGTCGGGCGATGAATTGTGGGAAAAAATATTTGATAACCCCGACGAAGTAGTCGAAACTTTTTTGATTGATAAGTATAATAATATTATCGTCGCCGGGCGCTCTAAAGAGCTTTTTAGCTCCGTTTCAAAAAATGATATTTGGTTGAGGAAATTTAACGGTAACGGCCTTGAAAACAGGTTTTGGTATAAAAAATATGATTTTAATAATAACGACGATTATCCCATAGTAATTAAAAATGATTTGGCAAACAACGTATATGCGGTAGGTAGAACTTGCGACGGCGAAATTGATAAAATATTTGTTAAAAAAATAAATAACAAAGGATACGAAGACAAAGAGTATCAAACCTCGGTAATAGGCCTTGAAAACGGTTCTATTTTGCCGAATTCGATAACTTTTGACGATGAAAACAACCTTTATATAGTCGGCGTCGCAAGTCGAGAGGAGTCGCCGGACTCTCCCGATTCGATAAATTCCGCATGGTTTATAAAGAAATTCGATCCGGCGGGCGTTGAAAATACTTCGGATTGGGATAAAACTATATTGGGAGAGTTTCAATATTATCATTCTTGCGAGATATCGTATGATAATCTTATGGGAATTATTTTTTCGGGCGTTATCGAAGACGGTAAATCCGCCGGCGAATCTAATAAAAAAGTTGTTATAAGAAGATATAATAAAAACGGCTCAGAAAAAAGCTTTGAGTTAGGCGATATCGACGTCGCCGACGGAGAGATAAGCGCGTCTATATTGGACGTCGATATGATTATTACCGATAAATCTGAATTAATCCTATCGCTTTTTAAAAAAAACGGCGTTACCATAAAAAAAATTAATAACGACGGAACGGCTGAGGATTTTTATATGCCGGTTTCGCTAAAAGACGATATGTCCGACGAAGCTCGGTTCCTAGCAAGAGACCGCTTCGGAATAATGTATATTGCAGGATCCTCGATTGATTTGACTGCCGGAAGAGAGGGTAGCGATATTTGGATAAAAAGTTTTTATCCTGAAGATAAATCAAAAGCTAATTTAGCGCCTTGATATTTGCCTCGTCCAATGAAAACGCTTCCAAACCTTTACTTGCTATGAATCTTTATTTAAAAAAGCTCTGAGAAATAATCGAACGCTTACTTATTTTGACGTTTTAATATTTCATTAATAATTAGCTCTTTATTGTCTAAGTCTTCTTGAGTTATTGTATAATCTGATGCGAGATTTTTATTGATTTCGTCTAACAGAGATAGAAGTTCGTCAATTTCCATATTAATAACGTTGATTATTTTTATTTTGGAGCGTACCAAGGGGATTGTCGACGTTGTAGTCGTTAAAACCGGAGACGTTGTCGATACGATAGCAAGAGTCGTAGTAGTCGCCGGAAACGTCGTAGAGGTCGAAGTCGACGTAGTAGTTGATTCGGAGAAAGTAGTTGTCGTTTCTGGAACGGTCGTCGTAGTCGTAGAAGTCGAGGAAGAAGTTGAGGTCGTCGTCGGAACGGTTGTAGTCGTTGGCTCTGAGACGGTTGTCGTCGAGGTAGAGGTAGAGGTAGAGGTAGACGAAGAAGTTGAGGGCGTTGTAGAAGAAGATGCGGTTTCTTCATAAAAGGTAGTCGTAGTCTCAGGGATAGTAGTAGAGGTTGAAGTAACGTTTTCGACTGTAGTTGAAGTTGTAGTAGTAGATGTATCGATTGTCGTCGGGTAAGTCGTCGTTTCATATATTGTTGTTTCAGTCGTCGTTGTCGGCTCTTCGAAGATTGTCGTCGTAGTCGACGCATCAACAGTTT
The DNA here is from genome assembly GCA_017998755.1 of Spirochaetota bacterium. GTDB lineage: Bacteria > Spirochaetota > GWE2-31-10 > GWE2-31-10 > MWDO01 > MWDO01. The sequence continues at coordinate 2,616 of JAGOCL010000047.1, forward strand.
TTCTTGTATTTTTAGGTTTCAAATATCTTTCGTCAATATCAATACTACTATTTTTACTTAAAATAAAATTTCTATCGATATAAGATGCGGAATCGACCGTCATATCTTCGTATTCAATAAATACTGCAGAGTCGTTTAAAGAATAGGGCTTTAGATCAAAGTCGACGCCGGGTTTTACTTTATATTTCTCGTCGGTAAAACCTTTTTTCCAGTTGGTAAAGTATATTCTATCCGGTTTATCTATATACCTCTCGTCGAATAAGATATTAATTCCCATTTTCAGAGTCTCGCTGTAAGAATTGATATAAGTAAAAGGGATATTTTTTTTATATTCGGCTTCTTTATTTAAAAGGGTCGAGCCGTTTAAAAGGAAGTGCTTGCGTTTCGTTTCGCCTAGTAGCGTATCGATGCAAAATAATATTCCTACAAAATATTTATCGTCCGATAAATTCTCAATATTCATTCTTACTAAAAGCGTGTCGGCCGGTTTTTTATCTATCGAAGAGAGAAGGGTATATACGATAACGATTTTAATAACGTCGTTACTCCAGAAATATTGTAAATCGTTACCTACTTTGGAAATTTCTGATTTTCTGCCTTTACCCCCTTTGCCGAACGGAACGAGGTCTTTGTTTATGTAAAATTTAAAATAAGTTGACGGTGGAAAATCTTCCGCAAGAAGAGGCGACATTTTATCTTCGATTTTATTTCTTCCGTATAAGATAAATTTTGACGTTTCGCCGTCTACAAATAAAGAAAAAAGACTTCCCGTTATTTTATACTCTGAAAATATTTGGAAATTTAGGATAAATAAAAAAAAAACGATATAAATCTTAGAGATTCTCAAGTTCTTTTTCCTTTTCTCTTAGTTTGATATCCAATAAACGTAGAGCTTCCTCTTGCTTTTTGAGCGTTTCCTCTCTTAAGCGCATCTGTTCCATCTTTTGATTGTACAAATCCGACGAAGCGTCTTTTGACGAGTTTATCGATTGTTCCAATTCGGTTATTTTATTTTGTAAAATGTCGTTTTCGGCTAAAAGTTTCTTGTATTCGTCTGTTTCAGCTATATTGATTGAGGCGCCGCCGTTTTTTTCAAGCTCGGTAATAACTTGAAGGAGAGATTTTTCTTTGATTCTGAATTGAGCTAGTTTTTCAAGATACTCTTCTTGCGACCATTTGAGAAGATTTTGAAGCGCTAGTTCGCTTTTTTTATGCTCAATTAATCTTATTTTATATATCGAAGCTTCGTACTTATTACTTTTTTTGTATTTACTGATAACTATATTAAAGTAAAATTCAGAGTCTTCAAATTGACCGAGGGCGTAAAGGGATTCTCCTATCCAGTAATAACCGTTGCTTACTAGGGGATGATTTTGATACTCATTTACAAAGATAGACAGTTGTTTTATAGAAAGTTCGTATTCTTCCTGTAAAAAAAGCAGTCGCCCTTTTTGATATACCGCCTCTCCATAGTTCTGACCGTTCTTACCGAAATTTGCAAGATAATACTCCAGATTTGTTTCCGCTTGAGATAATTTTCCGATATTCATATATGTCATCGATATCCAAAAGAAAGACTCTCTTTTGACGACGTCGTTATCGCTGGATAAAATTATCTCTCGAAGTAAAATAACCGCTTCGTCAAATTTTCCGGAGTTGTAAAGATCGCGGGCTTTACTTTCTTCCCGTTTCCAATCTTTTGTCGAAGCGGCTCCGGTAGAGCCGATAGCTATGATAAAAAGAATAATCCAAAAATATCTATTCATACTACAATTGTCTCTCTTTATAATATCTTCGACTTAAATTATAGACTAATTTATTTTTTTATCAATATTTTTATAAAATTCGATAAATATATATGATCATAAATAAAAAACGGCGGGAGTTAAGCCCCGCCGTTTTAAAACTAAATATTTTTTCTTAGTAATTTTTGAACATATCGAAAAACTCGGAATCGGTCGAAATGAGTAACGACGCCGATTTTGGGATCTTTTTGTACATCTCCATCTTTTTTAGGAATTCGTAAAAATCTCTGGTAGAAGCGTTTTTGTTGTAAGCTTCGTTATAAATTTGAGCCGCTTCCGCGTCGGCTTTACCCATGATCTCTTTGGATTTTTTCTGAGCTTCGGCCAATATCTCTTTGGTCTTTTTTTCTATCTCTCCGAATTTCTTTTCTCTATAGTTTTCTCCTTCCGATCTGTAAGTCTGAGCAATCTTTCTTCTTTCGGCGACCATACTATCGAATACAGATTTTAAATTTTCGTCAATATAATTAATCTGTTTGATATAAAAACTGACTACGTCGATACCCATATCTTTAAGATCTTTAGCCACAACGCCCCTCATTTCTACGGCTAGAGCGCTTCTTCCGCCGGTAATTGTCGGAAAATTCGATAAATCTTCTTCGGTAAAACCTTGTTTTAACAATAATTGTTTGGTTTTCTCGTCAAGCTCGATTATTCTATTGGAATCCCTAACCAACGATTCAAAAGTGTGTTGAGATACGACTTGTCTTGATGCGGCGTCGAGTATGTCGTCAAGTCTCGCAGTAGCCGAAGATATGCTGGTAAGCGATTCAAAAAATAAATTAGGATTAGCTATTTTCCATCTTACAGTAGTATCGACAAGTATCATTCTTTTGTCGTAGGTCGGGAATTGTTTGATCTCTCCGTCCCATTCCAGTATCATTTTAGGTAAGATATTTACTTTATCGATAAACGGAACTTTCCAATGAAGCCCCGCGGTATTTACCGACATTTTTGGCTTTCCAAATTGCGTAATTACCCCCATTTCAGTTTCTTTTAGCGTATAAAACGGGGATATCATAAAAAATATTATTATACTTACAACGACTATTATTGCGAAAAGAGCGTTTTTTGATATTTTTGAACTCATAATTAATTACCTCCCGCGTTACTTTTGTCCAGCGGCAAAAACGGCAGTACGTTTTTTTGCGAGCTATCGATGATGTTGATTTTATCCAGATTTGGTAGAATAGAACTAATCGTTTCAAGATAAATTCTCTTTTTTGTTATGTCCGGAGCTTTTACATACTCCGAATAGAGCGATTTGAAGTAGTTTGCCTCGCCTTCGGCGACTTTAACTCTTTCCGCTTCGTATCCTTCAGATTGAGCGATCATTCTTTCGGCTTCTCCTTCGACCGGAATTACCTTTTTGTTATATTCCATCTTTGCTTCGTTGACTATTTTGTCTTTTTCTTGTTGAGACTGCAATACTTCGTTATAGGCCGCTTCTACTTCTTTAGGAGGCGTTACGTTTATAAGCTGAATTGTGGATATCGTAAGCCCGAGTTGAACTTCCTCGATCATTTTTTTTAATAATTCTTCCATTTTATAAGTTATTTCCGACTTTGCGATAGTTATAATTTCGTCGAACAGGTAATCTCCCGCTATCTGGCTCATAGCTACTTTTGAGAAATCTCTAAAAGTTGCGATAGGATTCCTGACGTTGAAGAGGTATTTGACCGGATCGGAAATCTTATACTGAACAATCCATTCGATCTGAATAATCTTTAGATCCGCCGATAACATTCGAGCTTCGGTCATCTCTTCGCTTCCTCTGTAGAATTCTGATTTCATCCCCGAACTTATTGTTTGGAAACCGAATTCCTCTTTTAGAACTTTTTTAACCGGCACGTTATAATTTTTCTCAATAAGCGGTATCTTAAAATTCAAACCTGGGTCGGCTGTTCTCATATATCTACCGAATCTTGTAATAACGGCTTGTTCGTCTTTATCAACCATATAAAAAGACGCTCCCGTAACTATTATAATAAGAACAATTACTATAATCGCTACGAATATTCTTGGATTCATTTTATTCATTACTTCCTCCTTCTCTGCGTTTACGGTTATTTTATAACCAAAATAATTATAAACTATTATACTATTATTACAAGAATTATTAAAAAATTAATTTTAATACAGAATAAGCGGGCTCTTCGTAAGGATGAACCTTTTTTAGCTCTTTTATCGCATTTTTGAGGTATTTTTTTT
>JAGOCL010000047.1:6731-10770 GCA_017998755.1 Spirochaetota bacterium
AATTATAAACTATTATACTATTATTACAAGAATTATTAAAAAATTAATTTTAATACAGAATAAGCGGGCTCTTCGTAAGGATGAACCTTTTTTAGCTCTTTTATCGCATTTTTGAGGTATTTTTTTTTGCAAATAAGCTCTATTCTGTACTCGTCGATTTTTTCTATTTCTCCGGTTTTTCCAATAAACGGAGAACTGCCTGATAAAGGACGGAATTGTCCCGTTCCTTTGACTTCCCAACAACACATATCGTATTTTTTGTATTTACCCGCGCCCTTATCAAATAGCGCCTTTTTGACAATTTCCAAATGCGACTCAGGAACATATGCGACTATCGAATACATAGATTTTCTCCCTGATTTTCTTTTGATTATTCTACAAATTTCGTATTTATGTCAAGAGTTATTTAAGTCGCATATGTTCCTGAGTCCATTCCGGTATCATATGTTCCTGTTTACGCGGGTTTTGTCTATTGGAAGCTCTCAAAAAAAGATTGATTATTATTATAAAAAGAGATAGTATTGCGGTCGACGATCCAATCGTTTAGGGGCGCGGTTATCTGATATTTAGCGCTCCGCCGACGAGTTAGTAATAAACGGAGTAGTTTTATGAAATATCTGATTTTAGCCGGAGGACTGGGGACAAGAATATGGCCTTTGTCGAGAAGGCTATTTCCTAAGTTATTTTTAAATTTAACAAGTTCGATATCGCTATTTCAGGAGACGATATTAAGAGTAAAAGACGAGAATCCTGCGAACGTATTTGTCGTTACGACCGAAGAACTGAAGTTTATCGTTTACGATCAGATATTAAAATCGGAACTAAAGATACCAAAAGAAAATATTATCGTCGAGCCGGTCTCAAAAAATACTTTGGCGGCTATCAGTTACGGAATAAGTAGGTTTGACGACGACGACGTTATAGCCGTTTTATCTTCCGATCATTTTATTCAATCGAACGAAGTATTTTTGCGCCATCTAAAAAAAGCGGTAAACGGCGCAAAAAGCGGTTACATTACGACGTTGGGTATAAAGGTAACTTCTCCAATCGTAGATTACGGTTATATCAAAAAAGGGGAGTCGTTAAGCGAAAATAATTTGTACAAATCCGTTTCTTTTAAAGAAAAACCAACTTTAGAGGAGGCGTCGAAATATTACAGAGACGGATTGTATTTGTGGAATGCGGGAATTTTCATTTTTCAAAAAAAGACTTTTGTAGAGGAACTTAAAAAATATCATTATGAAGCTGAAAAATTACTAAATTTCTATAGCGACAAAAATTTGGATCCGAAAATATACGATTCTATACCGGATATATCGATCGATAAAGGATTGTTGGAAAAAAGCGATAAAATAGCGGTACTGGAAAGCGATATGGTTTGGTCTGATATGTACAATTTTCAGTCTATATACAACGTTTTAGAGAAAGATAATCAGGGAAACGCCGTTAAAATAGATATAAGTAAATATTACAATGAAAATTCTAAAAATCTCTTAGTTTACGGGGATAAAAGAACTATTGCAACGATCGATTTGGAAGATATAGCGATTATCGATACCGAAGACGCTTTACTTGTCGGGAAAATGAGCGGGATATCAAAAGTTAAAAATATTGTCGAAGCTCTTCAATCTGAAAAAGCGCCTGAAGCGGAAATTCATTTGACCGCATACCGGCCTTGGGGGTCATATACCGTTTTACAAAACGGATCGAATTTCAAAGTTAAAGAGCTGTATATCAGACCTAAGAAAAAAATAAGTCTCCAATATCATAATCGTAGATCTGAAACATGGACAGTCGTCGCGGGCGTCGGCGAAGTAACAAAAGGGGACGAAACGGTTATATTGAACGTGGCCGAATCTGTATTTATACCGGTTGCTGTCAGACACAGGTTGTACAATCCGTCTGATACGGAAGATTTAAGGATAATCGAAATTCAAACGGGGGACTATCTGGGGGAAGACGATATTATCAGGATTGAAGACGAGTTCAATAGAACATAAATGCGACAAGTATTTTTGATAAATATTTTATAACAAAAAAAGTCTAAAGAAAAATAGTGACAAAAAACAATAGACTTTTTTTAAACAATATTATATTTTATATAAGTTTTATAACTTTTAAGTAATATGCAAGAAGAAAATTCGTCTTATAAAATTACCCTTTTCAATAACTTCAGATATTTGGCTTTGGCTTTTTTTTTATTTGCCGGTTTCATAATAAATTTATTTTTTTTCTTTCTATTTCAGAATTTATTCTTTATGATTTTTTCAATCGCCGTTCTCGCTATATTGGTTTACGCGATATATCGGATTAAATTTGTTTTCGATCAGATTATTACTCTTTATGAAGATCGTCTGGTATATTGTAGGACAAAATATGAAACAGAGACTATTTATTTCAAAGATCTAAAGCTCGCCGGGTATTATAAAAAAGATACAGATAATGAAAATTTTAAATTTGGCGACGGGATGTACGTTTACGACGCTAAAAACGATAATTATATATTTATTGGTACGGGTTTCTTTAAATATCAAGAAATTTTTAATTATATTAAGAATAAAAGCTCTATTTATCGCTTTGAATGGCGCAATATTAAAAAAGTAAAAGGGATAAATTTAGTCGGCGAGTTAAAAAAAATAGTTACCTGAAAATCATTTTGGAGGCGTTATGAGTTATTCGACATTTACAAAAGGACCGATCAAGATTTATCCGTTACCGGGTACCGAAAAGTACGTACAAGACGTTACAAATTGGCTGGCAAAATTTTATTTGAAGCATATTCGCGCTAAAGATTTGAATATTGCAGATTATTTTTACATGGACGAGATTGAAGAGGCAAATCTTAATAAAAATATCGATCGCGTTGAAGAATTCTTAGCGAATTTTATAACGGGGAAATTTCAATATTTTGCGCATAAAAACGGAGCTCTTGAAGTTTCTATCGACGGAAGCGCCCGAAAGAAAGATGTATATGTTTTTCATACCTTCTCCGATACGACTATCAAAGATTTTAACGGCGTGGAGAAGAAGTTAAATTCTTCCGATCAGGAAGTTCTTCTTTACAATACTCTCGACGCTTTTCTTGAAGCCAAAGTCGAGAGGGTAACGCTGTTTGAGATGAATCTTGGACAAGCGAGAAGCGACAGGCCTAAAGGAAGAGGAAGTTGTAATCTCAGGACTTTTTTTAGGAATATTACCGCCAACGGCGCCGATCACCTATTCGTTTATCAGCTACATTCCGCCAAATCCCTGATCGGCATAGATAATACCAAGACGTCATACGATAATCTGAGCGGCGAGAATTTATTAAAAAAATATATTTTAAGAAATCACGTTAAGTCGCTGGATTTTTTCAAGAACGTCGTTCAAAAAGAGTGGATTATCAGTTCGGTTGACGCCGGCGGAAAGTTATTTGCCGCAAAATTTGCCAAAGCGTTAAAGACCCCATTACTGGTGGTAGATAAAAGAAGGAATTCTTTAACCAATCTCGTTGAAGAGATCACAGTATTAAAACCGGATTATCTTTCTATAGAAGGTAAAACAGTATACGTAGTCGACGATATGATAGACACCGGCGGAAGCATTGTGGACGTCTGCAGAAAATACCGCGAATTAGGAGCAAAAGAGATAAATATAGCCGTAGTCTATGGTATTTTTTCTCCGCCGGCGGAGGAAAAATTAAGCCAATTATATAAAGAGGGCGCAATAAACAAGTTGATAGTTACAGATCTTGTAAAGAGAGACGAGGATTTTTATAAAAGGAATCCTTATATTGAGATAGCCGATACGACGTACACTACCGCTCGTATTATCTTAAAAACAAATATGGGAAGATCTTTGGAGAAATACTTTGTGCCCCTTAACGCGGAAGAGTACATTACAGAAAAAGTTGAATACCGTTTATTTAAAAATTAAAAATGAAGACTTTTTTTATTTCTTTAGCGATATTTTTTTTTGCTTTTGTATCTTGTAAAAAAACCGAATCGTATGAAAGCGAAGTATTATTAAATAATAGTTCTAATCTGAAAGTTGAAGAAAT
>JAGOCL010000048.1 GCA_017998755.1 Spirochaetota bacterium
TTTGGCCCTTCCCGACGTCGTAGGAAATTTAAACGATATGATGTTGCAGTTATTTGGAAAAGTTCCAAAAAATGAGGATAAAATTGAATTAGGCGGTTACGTCTTGATAGTCAGAAAAATAATACGTTCTCAAATATTTGAAGTAATTATCGATACTCATACCGAAAAATAAAGCTTTATTTTTTTTGGAGAAGTTTTACAAGTTTTACGGATCTATCGGACGCTTCTATTATTTCAAACGAGACGTTTTTATAAGTAACTTTTTCCCCTTTTCGTCCTATTCTACCAAGCGCGATATTTATAAGTCCGCCTAACGTCTCGGCCTCTTCTTCCGTAAAATTTATACCTGTTTCTTCGAGAAAGTCGTCGAGATAAGTTTTAGCTTCAAAAATATTTTGTTCAATTTGCGCGTCCGATTCAGGGGATTCCGGAGAAAATCCTTTTATTCCGCCTAGAATCTCTTCCACAATGTTGTCTATCGTTAGAATCCCGCATGCAACTCCGAATTCGTCCACTACTATGCCCATATACTTTCTGTTTCGTTTTAGTTCGGATAATATCTGAATAACCGGTTTTGTCGATGGGATAATATATAGTTTCTCCGTAAAAGCGGTTATGGGGTCGGTATCGAGCGCTCCAAGAATATTGATGACGCTGATAGTCGAAGAAATGTTAAAAATATTCTCCTTATAAACGGGATATCGGCTAAAATCGGCCGTTTCTATTATTTTTTTAAAATCTCCGACGGTAGAAGTCTCGTTAATCGCTATAACCTCGTTTATGTGAACCATGATATCTTCGGCGGTTAGTTCGCTTATATCAAATACTTCATTAATTATTTTTTTTGTTTCGTCCGAAATATTTTCAAATCTTCCGACGACCATAAGCTCCAATTCGTCTTTTGATATAGAGCCCCCTTCTTTGTCGATTTTTAACGATTTACCGATCAATTTGGATATTTTACTCACTATAAACATCAAAGGGAATAGAACAAAATAAGCGGTCTTAATAAATTTGGCGTTTCTTAAAGCGGTAGTATTGGGATATTTTCGAGCTATCGACATCGGGAAAAGCTCTCCGAATACGAGTATAGTAGGCACCATAATGAAAGATATAATCAAGTCGATCTCGATAATTTGTAGAAAAAAGTCTAGTTTGTTAATTATTACTACCTTAAAAAAATAGTCTGCTAGAGCGGTAGAAACTACCGTCGCAATATTTATACCTACAAGCGTTGTGCCAAACAATCTCTCCGGATTATTTAGGAGCGCGAGGATTATCGCGGCTCGTCTGTCGCCGTTTTTGGAGAGGTAATCAAGTTTAATGCGGTTAGAACTTACCATTGCCATTTCTGATTTTGAGAAAAAAGACTGAGTTAATACAAATAATATTATCAGAAAAGGTATAAAATACGCTAAAAACAAATTACCCCTCCATAATGTTAGCGTTCAAACCAAAAAGCTCGTTTTTCTTTTTTAGCTTTCTTATTTTTGTTACCAAAATTTTTTCTATTTTGTTTGGTTCGGCTCCGACTATTTTATATTGGAGATTGTCAATCTTAAAAAGCTCGCCCCCCTTTGGGATTCGTTTCACTTTTTCAAGTAGATAACCGCCGATTGTCGCCGCAGTATCGCTTTTTAAGTTGACTTTAAAAATCTCGTTAAATTCGGCAAGTTCCAATTTTGACTCGACTTCTATCATAGACGAGTTATATTTATAAAATAATGGGATAATTTCTTCTTTATCTACGACTTCTCCGATTATCGATTCGATTACGTCTTCCATTGTTACCAGACCCGTAACGCTTCCGTATTCGTCTATTACTATGGCTAAGTGTTGATTAGAGCTCTGAAAAGTTTTAAGTAAATTATCGACTTTCATAGTTTCGGGGATAAAAAAAGGTTTTGTTAATATAGCTTTAGAGCTTTTTAACGTATCTTCTTTGTTCCAATCCGATTTTACAAGATCTCTGACGTTTAGTATTCCTATAATATTTTCTTCGGCGTCTTCCCACACGGGAGTTCTCGAATACTTTTTTTCTTTTATTTTTTGATATAATTCAGCCATTTTTATCGTTGTTGAAAAAGATAAAATCTCGTTTCTGGGACGCATTATCCTCCAAACTTCCGAGCCGGAAAAAGATATAACATTTCCGAGTAGTATGCTCTCTTCTTTGTTTAAAATTCCTTCTTTTTGACTTTGCTTAATAACTTCTATCATTTCGTCGGATTTGTATTCGTTGGATTCTGTTACGTCTTTATATTGAATATAAGAGAAAATAAATACCAGAAATTTGGAAATATTTCTAAAAACAAAAATAAAAGGGGTTAATATTATAGCGAGGAAATACAATATAGGAGCTACCGTCAAAGAGAGCTTAGGAGCGATCTTTATCGCCAATGTTTTGGGGGTAACTTCTCCGATAATAAGTATCAATAAAGTCATAACTATAACGACTAATATATAATCTGCCTCCGGGATATATTTTGTAAATATATTAGACGCCGCTAAAGTTGCGGAGGTGTTGACCGTAGTATTGCATATCAAGATCGTTACGAGTAGTCTTTGCGGATGTTCAAGTAAACTAAAGATCATTTTACCTCTGATCTTATATTTTCGCTTAAAATCCTCGACTTTAAGACTGTTGAGAGAAAAGAGGGACGTCTCAGAACCGGAGAAAAATGCGGATAACGCTAAAAATATTGGTAAAACTATAAAATTATTATCTATCAAATTGGTTTGTACTACAAAAAAAAAAAATTTGTTCGATATATATATTAATGAAAAAATCAATATTGTCAATAATATTTTTTATATTTTTTATCGAAAATACTGTTTATTGCGACATATCCTCTTATTCAGAAAGACTTTACGCTTTTTTTGTTTTGTCGTTTCATAGAAAATATGAGATATATTGTTCAAAAAAACCTATCGGATATTACAAATACAAGGAAGTTGTAAACGGCGCGGAGTTATATTTAACCTACGAGGGGCGGGATTTTTTAAAAAAATGTAAATTTGACGAAAATTATACAGTATCGTCGGATATTTATCCTTTAAATATATACGCCAATAATAAAGGGGAAGTCGCGCGATTTAGAAAAAAGTTTGGTCCCGTAATAGAAGAAAACAGAGAAAGAAAGAAGTATCCCTACGGGTATGGCGAAAATTAATAATAGGTTAGGGTAAAAAAAACGGCAGTCTGAAAAGACGGCCGTTTTTATATATTAAACAAGCTTTATTTTGACGCGGGAGGAGTAGTCGTTCCGGCAGTAGGGGTAGTCTCGGTCGTCGTCGTCGTTGTCGCTACTTTCTCTTCTGCTTTCATTCCGGATATTCTTACTACTACTTCTTCAAGATTTGTAATAATCTTGTATTTTTCGCCAAGAACCAAATCTTTTATGTGAAAACTTTCGTTAACTTTCATGTTTTCGATATTTATCTCAAAATGAGGAACTATGTCTTTCGGAAAACATTCTACATTAACCGCAACGGTATGTTTTTCAAGCGATCCTCCGTCTCTTATACCCGCGGCGTTCCCTGTAACGTTAATAGGAATATTAACGCGAACAGGTTTCTTTGCGTCGAGTTCAAAAAAGTCTATGTGTAGAAATCTGTCTTTCAGATAGTCTTTATCGTAATCTTTAATAAAAACGTCTTTGTTCTTTCCGTCCAATTTGATATTAATAACCGTCGATCTGGTTAATTTAGGATATAGCTTCGAAAACGAAAGAGCGCTAATCAAAATATTTTTATTCTCTTCAACTCCGTATATTACGGCCGGAATAAAACCTTCTTTTCTATATCTTTTACAAGCCTCTTTTTTAGTGTTTTCTCTTTTCTTTGCTTCGAGTAGCATTTCCATATTAATGTTCGCTCCTTGCATAATGCGTAAAAATTGATCTGGGTCGGCAGGATTCGAACCTACGAAATGCCGGTACCAAAAACCGGTGGCTTACCGCTTGCCGACGACCCAATAATCGCGATAATGTAAATTTTTTTTTATTAAAAGTCAAGATAATTTAATTACAATTTTTACTTAATTATAAAAACGATTAAAAACGCCCTTGATAGCGAGTTGTAATAAATTCTATTATTTGTTTTAAATAAACGCCAAAATTTCCGATAAAACTAATAGGCGGTAATTATGTTGAGAAAGAGAATATTATATATATTTTTAGTTTTAATATTTGGCGTTTTTTTATTTAGCGAGGACAAATCCCACATAGATTGGATTAATGGGAAAATTTATTCGACAATTTCGGTTTACGTTAAAAACGATTACAATTTTCCGCACGCTAAACTTGAAAAGATCAATACCGCGCGAGATATGGCTAAGATAAATTACTACAAGATACTGAAGGAGATTAATTTATACGAATCGACTCCGGTTATAGATTATATAGAGCAGAGTTCGATTTCAAATAGTCAATTATTTTATTTAATCGACAACGCGACGCTTAATAAAATCGAATACCCCGATCTCAATACGGTAAAATTGTCGTATTATATCAATATGTTCGGGGATAATTCTTTAATGTCTATATTAATGAACGAACAGGATTTTTATACTGAGAAGCTAAGGAGTTACGAAGGGTATAATTTTAAGGCGGGATTTACCGGAGTCGTTATAGACGCAAGAGGCGTTTTACAATCTTACGACGGATACGACGTAAAAGTGGAACCTTGTCTCTTTGTTACGGTCAAAGATAACGAAGAACGGCTGGTATTTGACCAATACAACGTCGAAGCCGACGTTATAAAGAAAAAAGGTATGGTAAGATATTCGTACGACGTTAATGAAGATCAAAGCGATATTGTGGGGAATTCCCCATTAAGAATAGCAGCCTACGGAGTAGGAGACAGAAACGGAAGCATCATAGTCGTTACTGAAAACGACGCTAAGAAAATGCTAGCCGACGAGAAAACCAGAAGCGCGATCCGTTCCGGAAAAATAGTAATCGTAATAGATAAATAAAAAAGAGGTTATCGTTTGATAGATAACCTCACAATTTTAGTAGTCGATAAATTATTCGGTTACTTTTTCTACCGCTTCGTCTATTGCGCTTTCAATAGTTTCAATTAAATCGGTAGTTGCGTCGTCAATAACGTCTTTGACTTCTTCAATTACTGTATCAACTTTTGCGTCTGCAGATTTTTTGCAAGAAAAAACTGAGAATGACAAAGTTAATACTACGACTAAAACTAATACTAAATTTAGTAATTTTTTCATAATTTTAATTCCTCCTTTCTGATAGCTTTGCACTATAGCGCAATTATTTAAAAAAATAAACAAAAAAGTAATATAAAATTAATATTTACAATTTATTTTCTAAAAACAGCTATTTGTAATTGATATTTTTAAATATATATACTATAAATGACTATATATGGAAAATATTGTCGCATAGAGAAATAATATGAATGTAGAAGATTTTGAAATAATAATAAAAAAAATTAAAAAGATCGAGAGTATTCTTGAAAAAATAAAGAAACGCATAGTTAAATCAAAAAATATAGCTATCATTGGACATGTTAATCCGGACGGCGATTGTATAGGGGCGCAATTGGGGCTTGGTTTAGCCCTTGAAGCGATAGGCAAAACTGTTTATAATATCAATCAAGGTCCTTTCGACGGCGATTACGCGAGGAGTTTTGAGAATAACTTCATTAAAGATACTCAATCTGATATTGATTTGTATATAATAGTAGATTCGGCGAGCGACGCGCGTATAAGTTACGAGCAGGATAAAGTTGATCTTAATAAAACTATTGTTATAGATCATCATATATCAAACAACAAATACGGTAAAATTAATTGGATAGACGACGCGTATCTTTCGACTTGCGAGATGATCTTTTTACTGTTGTTTTTTTTAAGGATTGATATTAACGAAATTATATCGCAACATCTCCTTAACGGAGTTTTGTCGGATAACGGTTATTTTCAACACATCAGGAAGGACAAATTCTTTTCTCTGTATATAGCTTATCTTTTGATCAAATACGGCGGCGACCCGAATTTCAGTAGAAATCTTATGTTTTGCAATAACACTCTTCAAACTGAAAAAATGTTCGCTCTTGCGCTTGGTCGCCTTGAAAGCCGAGCCGACGGCAAAATTCTTTGTTCGTATATTTATGATAAAGAAAAAAATGAGATTGGCGATTTTCATTCGGGAATGTTTTTCAGAGAGACTACTTCTATAAAAGGAGTCAAAATCTCTGTTTTCTTTAAAATCGACGAAGAAAAAGGGATGATAAATATCAGTTTTCGATCTACCGACGATATAGACGTTTCAAAAGCGGCGAATTTCTTTGGCGGCGGCGGCCATAAAGTTGCGGCGGGAGCCCATATTCGCGGAGAATTCTCCGAAGTGAAAGAAAAGACGCTAAAATTGCTCGAAGATCTATTGCGCGATCCGGATTCAATTTCGTCGTAAAAAGCGAATAAGCCGTTTTGATAATTGAAACTTTATATTATCCGCAATAATAAAGTTGAAGGAATTATATCGTATTCTTATAGCCGAATAATTTTTATAGAATATTTTACCGATTAATAAAGGTATGTAAAAATTTATTAAAGGAATAATTTATGTTTTATACTGAAATTCCCTACGAGTCTTTATTCTTAATATTGGAAATAACCAAAGTAATGAATTATGAAAAGGATTTGTACAAACTTTTGCATTATATATCAGAACAATCGTGTAAAGTAATAAATTCGGATAGATGCTCTATATTTCTCCACGATAAAGAGTCAAACGATCTCTATTCAAAAGTTTCTCTAAAACAGGAAAACGAGATACGCGTGCAGAGGGGGCAGGGAATAGTCGGATACGTTTACGATACGGGAATTCCCCTTATTATTCCGGACGCTTATAAAGACGAAAGATTTCACAAAGAGATTGACAAAATAACCGGATATAAAACCAGAAATATATTGTGCTATCCTGTAAAAAATATAAACGGCGAGATTATCGGCGTTTTTGAAATGATTAACAAGCTGGACGACCTTGATTTTACAAACATAGATATCGCGCTAATGGATATATTTTCATCGCAAGCGGCGATAGCGATTGAAAACTCAATATTACTATTGGATACGATAAAAAAAGAGCGTATGAAGATGTATATCCCCGAATCTCTGGTAAACGAGATCGAATACGACTGGAAAAAAGGGATGGAAGAAGTCGCGATGGAGACGATAACATCGATGTTTCTTGATTTCAGAGGGTTCACCCAGTTGTCGAAAAAATACGATCCGTTTAAAATTTTGTATATACTGAATAATTTTTTTACCGAGTGCGAGAAAATTATCAGAGACGCGGGCGGAGAAATTAACAAGTTTTTAGGAGACGGGTTTTTGGCGGTATTTAGCGGTAAAAACGCTACATCAGCCATAATAAATTGTCTTGACGCCGCGTTTCAGATAAACGAATACCTCAAGATTTTTAACAAAAAGGAACGGGCGGCGTTAGAAGAAGAACTCAAAATCGGTATGGGTATTGCGACGGGAGAGGCGATAATAGGCAACGTCGGAGGGATTAAACGCGGCGATTATTCTGTCATCGGGGAATGCGTTAATATCTCGGCAAAACTCGAGAAATTATCCAAAATATCCTCAATATCGAACGTGATTATTCATAATTCAACTAACGCATACATTAGCAAGATATACGAGACTAAAATCGTTATAAAAGACGAGGCGCTTGGGGAAGTATATGAAGTTATAGGATTGTCGAGCGATGAGAATATCGAAAAATTTTTACTGGAATCCTCAAATTCGGATAAAGCGGAGATAATAGAGTATCTCGGCAGAAAGAATGGGAAAAGGTACTCTTCATATTTGTTGGATATTTATGAAAACGCGGACGCCGCCGTAAAAATCAAGATATTATCGAGCTTATCAGGTTTTAAAGATATAAATAGAAGCGTTATCAGAAAAATTAAAGGTTATTACGATAAAGAAACCGATCCTAAGGTCAAATCTAAAATCATAAACGTAGTTGGAAGACACTGTACAAAGGACGATATAGGATTTCTAGAAAATCAGATAAAAGATAAGGATTCGCGAATACGGTCGGACGCATACGAAGCTCTGTGGAAATTCAGTTCGGTCGCTAAGATTCAAGAGATGATAGCGAATTTCAAGGATACGGATAATAGAGCAAAAGCGTCGGCGACTATTTTGCTCAGTAAATTTGATATACTCGAGTCGGTTAAAATTATCAGAGAGATGCTTAATTCTGCTAATACGGCGATGAAGTATTCGGGAGCTTACGCTCTCGCAAATATTGGGAGATTTTACGATTCGGAGAAAATTATCTTTAAATTAGAAAATCAAGAGGTCAGAAACAGAAAAGAAGCGGCCGAGATAGTTGAACAAACGATCCCGCGATTAATAGAACTTCTCGACGATTTTGACGATAAGGTAGTTACTCACTCTATTAATGCTTTGGGATCGCTAAGGAATAAAAAAGCGGTATTTCCTCTGGTAAAATTAATGGATCGAATAGAAAAAAAATATTACAAATTAATTATTAACGCAATTACAGAAATAGGCATCGACGAAGTGTTATATCATCTCATTTTGAAGAACTTAGGAAGCGTTTGATCTCCATATTTTCGACAATTGTCGCTCATTGATGATTAATTGACACATATGTGTCTTACCAATTTCAACAAATTATATTTCTGCGTTGTATTTCTAAAAAACTATGATATAATCTATAATATTCACTCTTTAAGGAGCGCGGCATGGCGTTTTCGATCAAAAAAGAGACTAGAGTTTCAAAATATTCTTTACCGTTGGCTCTAAGAAACAGGAACGGTAAAATTATTAAATTTGTATCGGGCGCGGCGCTTATGGCTTCTTTGAATAGTTGTTGGTTTTTTTTTGGTAATATTTGGGCTACTGCGGGACTTCCAGCCGCCGAGTATGTAGATAGAAACGGAGCGATAAAGATTGTAGAAGATGAATTAAATTGGTATACGGCGACGACGATAGTTTTTCAGCGGGACGTCAAGTTGGCAATACAAGATCAGACTGGCGACGTTATCGACTTTATCGCCGACGGGTATAACGCCGAGAGAAAAATCATTTACGAACTGACTGCGTATTACGACTTCAAATATGCTGAAAACTCTAAAGAGAAAATATATCTCGATCCGACTACCGATATTTTAACTACTAATGAAAAGAATTTGATAAAAAACTTTACTTTCGGGGATCATTACTTTTGCGTTATCGAATCTGATTACGATGAAAGTATTTATTCTGAAGTAGACAATTTTGCATATTTTTATTATTTAGAAACGCAAAAGGACGTTACGACGGATCAAACCGACGATACTACAAACGACGCTACGGACGATGCTACCGGCGACTTATGATGAAAGTCTCCGGCTAAAAAGGAGTTTAAGAACATGGCGTTTTCTATCAAAAAAGAGACTAGAGTTTCAAAATATTCTTTACCGTTGGCTCTAAGAAACAGGAACGGTAAAATTATTAAATTTGTATCGGGCGCGGCGCTCGCGGCGTCTTTATTCGGTTGTCCTACTCCTCCTACGGGTGGTTTACCTTACATAGAACCGGTAGATAGGAATATAGCGATTGAACTTGTCGAGAGTAAGTTCGCCGTAGATTTGTCGGCGGATATAGTTTTTCAGCGGGACGTCAAATTGGTTATACAGGACGCTAGCGGCGACGTAATAGACTTGATCGCCGACGGGTATAACGCGGATAAAAAGATTATTTACGAACTGACCTCTTATTATGATATTAAGACTACTTATTACAACGGAGGTTATACTAATAATTATCTTGATCCGACCGGAGATATTCTCACGGACGACGAACTTGGATTGATTAAAAATTATTCGTTCGGGGGGTATTATTTTTGCAATGTATATTCAGATTACGAAGATATAATAGATAATATATTAGATAAATTAATTCAATACTACAAAAATCTGGATACGACTACGGATTTGACGGCGTCGATAAGATGAAGTTTGTCATTAATATTACAGACCTATGCAATCTCGGCTGTTCGTACTGTTACCGCTTGACGAAAAATAACGCAAAAACCGCTACGATTGATAAGTTGAAAGAGATCGCCGATTTTATCGCAGGCATGTCTCGCGAAAAAGAGGATAAAAATATCTCGGTTACTTTTTTCGGGGGCGAGCCTTTGTTATATCCTGAAAATATTTTTACTACAATCGACTATTTTCTTTCAAATTATCAAGATTATACATATAAATTCGCTATTAATACTAACGGGACGCTTTTTACCGACGATATTATTGATAAAATAAATAAATACGACATATTACTTTACCTTTCTATCGACGGGACGAAAAACGCCCACGACGCTAACAGAAAGTTTCATAACGGGGAAGGAAGTTTTGAGAAGATAGAACCGTTTTTAAATAAAATAAACAGAAGCGTCGCCTATATCGAAAAAGTCATAAGTTGCGCTAACGTCGGATCTACTTTCAGTTCGATAAAATATTTTTACGAACTCGGTTTTGATAAATTCATCGCGTCTCCGAATTTCACCGACGATTGGGACGATAAAAATTTCGCCGTACTGAAAAAGGAATACAAAAATCTCGCCGATTTTTACTATCGTCTTCAGAGTAAGAAAAAGGAGATTTATATAAATTTATTCGACGACAAACTCAACTGCCATCTTTTTAAATGGAAACTCAAAGAGAAGTCCTGCTCGATCGGGCAGAGCGTATT
>JAGOCL010000049.1 GCA_017998755.1 Spirochaetota bacterium
CCGTATGGAGGGGAATGAGTAACAATAATAGAATTAGGCGATGGGACGCAAAGAGAAAAATAATCTTCAATTTCGGTTTCATTAAAAGATATAAATTTATTAAAAAAAA
Organism: Spirochaetota bacterium; assembly: GCA_017998755.1. Classification (GTDB taxonomy): domain Bacteria; phylum Spirochaetota; class GWE2-31-10; order GWE2-31-10; family MWDO01; genus MWDO01. The sequence continues at coordinate 110 of JAGOCL010000049.1, forward strand.
ATTTATGTTTGAGTATTTCATCATTGATATCTTTATAAATAATTCTATTAGATTCGATAAAAATTCCGCAAAAATTTAATATAAACTTAAGAGGCGAGTTCTTATAGAAATCAAAAATTCTTTCTTCATCTTTTAAAAAAAAATCCTTATAGATAAAAAGATCGTCGATCAAATTCCGAGAGAAACCGATACCATAAATGTCGAAATTATCAAGTTGGGTTTTATTTTTGTGTAAATAAATAAAATTTTCATTTATATATGATAGCAGTTTATCGTTGTTATCGCAATTTCCGGGAATTATTATAGAATTTTTGGGGAAATATTCTAAAAGTTTTATAGCTTTTTTTAAATTTGGAAAATTAGGATCGAGAAAATCCCCACCGCAAATAACGGTATCGTAATCTGAAAAATTTATCTTTTTTAACAACATTTCGTTTTGATGTATGTCGGTTAAAAATAATATTTTTCTTTGCATATTGCTCCTTTCGACTAATTTGTAAATTATAGCGCAAATTTAAAAAAATCAAAATAATAAAATATAATTTTTATGTATGAAAATTTGATTTATTTAATTTTATGTGATATAGAATATTAAAGTTAATGATTTTGAAAGACGAAATTTTAAAAAATATAAGTTTTTTTGCAAATATTAAGAAAATAATTGATTTTTTTATTTAATAATAATACAATTATTTAAAAGTGGAGAGACCAAGATGAAATTTAAAATGTTGATAGCGCTGGTTATTTATTTTATCTTGATTTTTAGTTGTAAGACAAATCCTCCGGTAGAAGCTACTACGACTACAACGACGGTAGCGGTTGTTACGACTAATGAAACAATAGGCCCGGAAACGACTATCGCTATAACTTCGACATCGACGTCTATAACGGCGACTACTACTTCTACTACGATTGATGAACGTCTTGATTTTGTTATCGACGACAAAACGCCAAAAGACGTATTAAGAAAATATATGGAAGATTTGTTCAATTACATAGAAGAAAAGATTTCAAGAGCTGATTTTGACGGTTGGTACAGTTCTTTATCAAAAACGTATATAAGCTATATTAATAATAAAAAAGATTTAACAAAACTTTCTACTCAATCGGATTTTTTAGCTAATAGGGGGATTGTTTTACAAGGGCCTAAAGACTTTTTTGAATTTGTTGTAATACAAGCAAGAGAAGGTAAGAAACTTAAATTTTATGATTACAAATATATTGATAAAAATAATGTAAAAGTTATATGCGAGCTTGACCAATATGGAAAATTTGATTATAATTTTGTTTTTGAAGATGGGTTTTGGAAATTAGACCGCTAAGTAAGTAGCGGGATATTTTATAAAAAATAGGGTGAGTTTATATGAAAAACATTAAGATTGTTTTATTGTTGCTTTCGATTTCATTATTTTTTGTTTTATCGACCGGCGCCGAAACGATTGAGGAGCAGTTGCTTAACAAAAAAGAACAGAGGATAAAAACGTATCTTTATCAAGCTAAAGTCGGCGATAGAGAACAGAAAGTGGATGTACTGGATAAAATATTGGGGGAATTCGACGAATTTAAATATTCAGATAAGGATAGAAGACTGGTTGAGTTAGTAGTTTTCTTGTCTGAAGAAGGTAGCACAAGGAAAGAATATCAAAACGGAAGACAAGTAAACGATTTTCCGGACGTTAGACAGAAATCGGTTAAAGTTTTAGCCAAATTGAAAGGGGACCAAGCCCGTGACGCTCTAGTTAACGTATTAATAAACGATGATAATACGGTAGTAAAGGCGGAAGCTTGTTTAGCTTTGGCGGAAGTAGGCGATAGTTCTTCGGGAGAAGCTCTTAGGGCGTTAGTTTATGTTTATAGAAGGACTTACAAGCCGGATCCGAATTTTGTTCAAGCAATAATTACGGCAATTCAAAAGATTGCTAAGTCAAACAGTTCTTCTTTTGCAGATGCGGTTTATATTCTATCTGAAATTCAACTTGGCAATTATAATAGGGCTATTAGGGAAGCGGCTTATAATGCAATGCAAGATCTTGCAAAAAATTAACATTTTAAATATAAATTTAAAAGCGTCCTTTCTAGGGCGCTTATTTTTTTGATTAAATAGCGGTAACGGTATGATACTAAAAAACTTTGTTGTTATAGAAGGTCTGGACGGTTCGGGTACGACTACCCAGCTTAAGGAATTGTCTAGTAATCTTGAAAGTTCTTACCCAACTTGCGAACCTACAGACGGGAATATTGGAAAATTAATAAAGCAAATATTAAAAAATGAGATATCAGTCGAGCCGATGACTTTAGCTTATTTATTTTCTGCAGACAGAAACGAGCATCTTTATAGCGCTAACGGCGTTACTGAAAGATGCAAAAATGGGCAGATTGTCATTTCAGACAGGTATCTGTTTTCATCGTTAGCTTATCAAAGTTTATACTGCGAATTTAACGATATTCTGTTATTGAACGACAAATTTCCTCTACCCGAAATAGTTTTTTTTATTAATACCGATCCGGAGCTTTGTTTGCAAAGAATCCAAAAAAGAAATCACGAAAAAGAAATATTTGACGATCTGGAAATACAAAAAAAAGTTTTAAAAAATTATATAAAAAGTTTTGACATACTAAAAGAAAAAGGGTTAAAAATATTAAATATCGACGGTTCTTTATCAGTTAAGACTATATTAGATATAGAATTGTCGTATTTGAAAAATAGATAGAATATGAAATTTGCTAAAATTCGCATTGATTTTTAAATAATTATATGATATAAAATTTTTAAAGAGCGTATTGGCGATAACATAATTCCGGAGGGATAAATTGCTTAACAGAAGATCTGATAACAGACGGAGATCTGCAAGATTTACTATAGACGTAGACGGTTTTTATTATTACGCTAATAAATGGCAGAAATGCAGAATATACGACCTCAATCTTGAGGGGGCGGGGCTAAGATTAAGTCAATTCTTTGTTAAAGACGATATTATAAAAATAAAATTTGAAAACGAAATGGAAGAGTTTATTATTGACTCTATTGTCGCAAACGTTAACGGCCCAAGAATAGGCATACAGTTCGTCAATCTCGACGAGTTTGATAAAGAATTTATCCAAAAGGTTATCAATCTAAACTCTAAAAAATTTAAGCTAAACTAAATATAATTACATAACTACTTTATATGTATTAATCTCCATTTATTTGTATTTTTCATTTCAGGCGGTAGATCGCCGATTTTCCAACCCGAGTACGTTGATTCTATAAAATAATATTTTTTACCATTATATTCTTTATAAGTACCGCTTGCGTTAACGTTAAGACCTACCATTGCGTGAGAATAGTCGTATGAATAATAAACGCCTGCGTCAAAGCCTAACTGTTTGAGTATCATTATCATAAACAGGGATTTTGTATCGCAATCTCCCATATTATACCAACCGACTTCATTCGGAGTAAAATAGTCGAATTGGTTGGCGCCTCTCGACGAGTCGGTAACTTGTTCCATAGGTCTTTGGTATGGAATTACTTGTATTGATTTCATTACGTTTTCTGCTAATTTATAAGTCGACCAGCCGTTTTTTGAGCTTTCGGAAGCGAAGAAATCTGCAATAGATTTTATTCTTAGATGATTTTTGTTAAACATATCTTGATAAAAAGATTTCCAGAACAAATAATTGTAATCTGAATCTGAAGAGTCTATCCCATAATTATTCAACCACCCGACGCTAACAATTTTATCAACTTCTTTAATTGCTTCGTACAAATCAGGTTCTTTAAATTTGTAAGTTTGGCGATATTTGTCCCATTCGACTGTAAGATTATATTCTTTGGAGGTAGATTCTGTTTTTTTAGTTTCTTCTAACTTTTTATTTTTTGTGTCGTCCCTATAATAGTATTCCTCAATAGGTTCTTCTTTTTGTTTTTTCTTTTTATTCTGCTGATTGTTACTATTGTTTGCGTTATTATAACTATCGTTTTTTTTAGTTTCCTCGGTTTTGCGAGTGGCCGACTTATCTGTATCGGTAGATTTATATGTAACGTTATCGTCGTAATGCAGTTCAAAAGAGTTAATGGATTCCCAAATAGGATCGCTGAACTTTTTATAATAATTTTTGTATGAATAGCCGGCTATTATATAATAATAGTAATTGTCTCTAAATGTAACTAAATCCATAATAACGTCTGCGCCGTCGAGATTTAAAGAATACGCCCCTTTATAAGCTTCGTATGAGCAAAAAGATATCTTTTCAAATTTACCTTTCATATTGAATCTTTTTTTAAAATCGTTTAGCAAATCTAGCTTGTTTTCAGCAGAAGATAGCTCGAAAATAAGTATTTCAATAAAGCCGGTTTCTTTTGAATTGTAAAAAAGAATATCATTTTCGGATTCTTTATTTATACTCCAACCTTTAGGCTCAGTTATTGTATAGTAAAACGAGTCGTTTTTATAAGAAAATACGTTTAAGTTTGTCAGTAAAAATATAAAAAATAAAATATAATATTTCATATTAACCTCTCGTTATTTGGATAAATCAATCAGCCCTCTTCCTAACTCGGGAGTTTTGATAAACGACTCTAATAAAACTGTCAACCCATGTTGTATTAAAAGAGCCGAAGATATTATCAGTAAAGCTATTAATAAAGATACCGCTATATTTTTGTTTTTTATTTCGGAAAGTTCGTCTATTTTTGTAGTAAAAAGCATGAAAAGCTTCATGGAAAACCAAATGACGACAAAAGAAATAATTGACGATGCTATAAAAAATATTAATATTCTTAAAAATGCAAGGAAAATTGATAGAGCCGTAACGCTTTCGTTTGAAAGCGCGTAACCCAAAGCTTCGTTTGCAGGCTCCATGGCGGAAGAGACTAGGATCATTATACTAAAAATAAAGGACGATAAAAGTATAGAAGCGGCTAAATTATCGTTTTTTAATTCTTGAATCTCATTAATCTTCTTAGTAAAAATAGAAAATAATTTGAAACTAAGAAAAAATATGAATATTGAGCCAAAAAGAGTGATACCAAGCTCAATAAGTCCCTGTAAGAAAATTGACATATTAATAATATGCTCGCTTACTCCCGAATCAGTTTGTAATGGCGAAGAGACCATACCGTCGAGCAACGTTTTGAGAGGGCTTGAAAGTATCAAAGACATACTAATAACAAGAGTCGCTAAAATTAATGATATTGCTATATTGTTGTTTTTTATTTCGCTCATTTCGTCAATTTCTGTCGTTAACATAGTGAAAAGCTTGACGGCTAACCATAATATTGTGAAAGAAAAGATTGATGAAAATATAAAAATTAATAAAATTCTTATTATAGAAAAAAACAGTAAGATAAAAGTAAAATTTTCCGCTTTCAATAAGTTTTTCAATGTATCCATCGACGGATCGATGGAGGATTTGACTAGAATCATAATTCCGAATATAAATGAAGAGCCGAGTACGGATATAGCTACGTTATTTTTCTTTATTTCTGCCACCTCGTCTAATTCTTTAGTGAGCATCGAAAACATCTTAAAACTTATAAAAAAAATCAAAACGCCAAATACCGCTGAAATAAATATTTCTAAAAGTCCCTGAAGCGCTAATAATGAATTCATATATATCTCCAAAAAAAAGTTATAAAATAATTTTATATTAAATTAAGAAAAAATTCAAGGATATTAAACAAAATAAATTTATAAAAAAAAAGAGGCTGTCTTTTTGGACAGCCTCCTGTAGTTTAATTATCTAAAAGAATTTTTACCATTCTTCTAAGGGGTTCGGCGGCTCCCCAGAGTAACTGATCGCCGACTGTAAACGCCGTTAAATATTCCGGTCCCATTATCATTTTGTGTATCCTTCCGATAGGGATAGTTAAGGTACCGGAAATTGCCGCCGGAGACAGAAATTTCAACGTATCAGGTTTGTTATTATCGACAACTTTAACCCATTCGTTAGATTTCTTGATCATATCAATTATCTCGTCTAGCGGCGCGTCTTTTTTTAATTTTATTGTTAGAGCTTGACTATGGCTTCTCATTGCTCCAACCCTAACGCAAAGTCCGTCTATAGGAATAGGATTTTTTGTGTTGAGTATTTTATTAGTCTCTGCAAAACCTTTCCATTCTTCTCTGGTTTGACCGTTTTCTACTTGCGAATCAATCCATGGTATAAGACTACCCGCCAAAGGAGCTCCAAAATTTTCTATAGGAAACGATTTGTCGTTTATTGTTTTTTGAACAGTTTTATCTAGCTCTAAAATAGCTCCCGCAGGATTGTCTGCTAAAGATTTTGACGCTTGCCAAATAGAGCCCATTTGAAGAATCAGTTCCCGCATATTTTTAGCGCCGGCGCCGGAGGCCGCCTGATAAGTCATTGTGGACATCCATTCGATAAGATCTTTCTGAAATAACGCCCCTATAGCCATTAGAGCTAAACTAACGGTGCAATTACCGCCGATGAAATTTTTTATACCGTCTTTCAATCCCTTTTTAATCACGGACATATTAACAGGATCAAGAATAATTATCGAATCTTTATCCATTCTTAAAGAACTGGCCGCGTCGATCCAATAACCTTTCCAACCGGACTTTCTCAATTCAGGGAAAACTTGTTTGGTATAATCTCCCCCTTGACAGGAAACAAGCGCGTCCATATCGGACAATTGTTTTATATTTTGAGCGTCTAGTAATTTAGTAGTCCCCTTACCAACGTCTGGACCTTCTCCTCCAGCGTTAGACGTTGAAAAAAACGTCGCGTCTATATAATTAAAATCCCCTTCCTTAATCATTCTATCCATTAGGACAGAACCAACCATACCTCTCCAACCAATAAATCCTACTTTCATATCCTACCTCCTGAAAATCAAGTATAAATATTAGAAAAATAAATAATCAAAATTTTAAAATAAATCAAGAAAAATATTAATTTTTAATAAAACATATTTAAAAAAATTAATATTTGTGGTATTATTTACAAAAGCTGGATTTTAGGAGATAAAGAATGAAACTTGTTTTTTTTGGGGCTCCGGGAGCGGGTAAAGGGACAATTGCAAAAAAATTGTATGAAATGTATAAGATACCTCAAGTAAGTACGGGCGATCTATTCAGAGAGTCCATAAAAAATAAAACAGAACTGGGTAACGCGATTGCAAAAGTTATCGCCGAAGGAAAACTTGTTTCAGACGAGATTGCTATTCAAGTTATAAAAGAACGTATAGCCAAACCGGATTGCTCAAACGGATATATATTAGACGGTTTTCCGAGGACATTAATTCAGGCGGAGAAACTTGAAAAGCTAACGCCTATTAATATTGCGGTTTTTTTTGATATTACCGACGAAGAAGTTAAGACCCGTCTTTGCGGTAGAAGGATATGTCCAAAATGTGGACGAATATACCATATCAGTGCCGCAAAGCCTAAAATCGAGGGAATATGCGACGATCATGAAGAAAAACTGATAATAAGACCGGACGATAGAGAAGACGCGATTATCGAAAGACTAAACGTCTATCATCGACAAACTGAACCGCTCTTGTCGTATTATAAAAGTATCAATAAACTAGAAATTATAGACGCTTCTAAAGATCCTGATACGGTAGTATCTCAAATTGTTAAGAAAATAAAGATTAAGGATTAAATATGACTTTTTTTAGTAGAAAAGACGTTTATAAAATGCCTGTTTTTGTCTGGATAATTCTTGCGCTAACGGCGGTATTGACGCTTTTATCGGTATATTTCTTTCTTTTAACAGGGAAAAATAACATTTACGTTTTTAAGAATTTAAAAAGAGCAAATTATATACATTTTTATAATGGCGGAAAAATTATTGCGTCAAAAAATAGAGCTCTTTTATACGATAAATCATTTTTTGAAAACGAAATCGCAGAAAAATATAAAGAATTGGATATTCCTAAAAACGAATCTATTTTTTATAATCCTTTGATGTATTATATATTTGTTCCTTTTTCGGCGATAAGTTTTAATTTATCTCTTTTTTTATATGCTACTTTTTTAATTATTTTGTACTTGGTTTCAATATTATTATTGATAAAGACTTTCAGGCGATTATTCAAATATAGGTTTTTGATATTATTATTGTCGCTTATTTTTCCTCCGTTTATTATATCGTTTTTTTCCGGACAGCCTTCAGTTTTATGGCTTTTTATACTCGCTTTGTCTTTTTATTTCTCAAAAAAAGATAAAATATTTATATCCGGAATTTTACTATCCGCGCTTTTACTTAAGATAAATTTTTTTATAATAATTTTTATAATAATTTTATTTTCATTTAGACCAAAACTATTACTCGGCTTTATTTTAGGTTCGTTTTCGTTGATTATTATTTCAGGAGTATTTGATTCTTTCGCATTATGGAAAGAGTGGATCGATTATTCTTTTTTATCGAAGTTTCAGAATATTTATTCTCTCGACGACAATATGCTTTATAGACAGCATAGCGTTAAGAGTTTTTTTCATCTATTTTATAATATCGGAACCGTCGGTAAAGTTTTGTCTATCGTAGGTTTTGTAGCCGGAATAACTTCGGTTATATTTCCAATATTTTACTCTATTATCCATAAAAGCAATTTTAGCAGAAATTCTTTTTGGATGACTATGATATTAGCTCTTATACTGACAAATCCAAATACGTTCGATTTTGATTTAATTGTTTTAGCTCTTCCTATTATCGTTTTTTTAAACCATACGATTATAGATAAGATATCCGGGAAAAATGTTATTATTATGTTCAGTTTGTTTTTCGCGATAGTTATTGTTTCTTCATTAATTTCGTTTATTACCCACTTACAACTTAGCGTTCCGATATTTTACTTTTTTATGGTAAATAGCTTTTTAGGCGTAAGAATTAAAGAGTATTTTCCAAAAGCTTATAACGCAGTATGGGAGAATTATAAATAATTTTTATTTGTCGCCTTTTGCAAGGTAATTGATAACTTCTTCCGCTTTGTTTTTAACGTTTGCCGAATATTCGCCGCCTTGAATCTTAGTTAACAAGATAAGCGCGTCGTTGTAGAATTTTGAATTGTATTGGACGAGTATTTTTAAAGTATCCATAAAAGAGATGAGATAATCGGCATGAGGGTTCGGATTATTTGAATATGAGATCATCAGAGCGTAATAAGCGTCTCCGTCAGAATTGTCTCCGACTTTAGCTAACGAATTCATCGCGCTTATCATAACGTTCATATTAGATTCTTTTCTTAACATATCCGCTAACGCCGCTCTGGCAATATCTCCTCCGACTCGCCCTAGAATTTCTGCGGACTTTGATCTTACTTCCGGGAAATCGTTCATTAATGACATATACCGGTAATCTTTTCGAGTAGTTCCTTCTTGCGATAAATAGATAAGAACCTCTAAGAATTTAATATCAGTTTCGGTATAACCTAAAGTATCAAATTCCGCGTCAATTTTTTCAAGAATGTTATTTTTTATATCCCTATCTCCTGATTTTATTATATACATATAATTTTTAGCTCGTTGCTCCCGGACTTTTTTTGATTCTTCGTCAGTATCTGAAGAGAAAACCAAAAATTGAGAGAATAGACATAATAATAAAACAATAAATAATTTCATTTGACGCTCCAAGAATTATAAAAAAATATCGGTATCAGAGATTGCTTTTGATTTAGGTAAAATTTCTTTTAATTGAAAAATGATTGAAATAATTGAAAATGTAAATAGTATAAAAGTAAAAATGGAAAAAGAAAAAAGCTCGGGAATCTTGTAATACTTTAATATATTGCTTATTAAGAAATTCTTGCCAAAATCTTGTAATAAAAATAAACATAATATTAATGAGATAAAAGTATATACTCGGGCTCGTTTTACATGATAAACAATAAAAAAAGATATATAAGCGCTTAAAAAAAATGAATATAAAATTGATAGAATAATTTTAGGTAAATATTTTATAATAGTAAAATCAAAAATACTTGATAAATATACGTACAAAATTAAAATAAAAGAGACTATAATAAATAAAATAAAATAAATTAAAAAAAATTCCTTTAAATACTTCATATATAACCTTATTTTGTTAGAATTTCCAAATCGACTTCTTCTACAGAAACGGCTTTTTTGGAAAGATTTTGTAAAGTTTCAATAATTAGTTTATCGTTATCGTATTTTTCGCAAACAAAAAGCGTTTGAGAAAACGAATCCGGCTTATCTTGATGAGACGTCGATAAAGCGATAGGGTTGGAAAAATTCATTTTTGTTAGCAAATTCAACCAACCATTCATATCTAACAAAGGAGAATTTGGTAGTCTAAGTTCCGAATCTATAAAAGCCCACCAACCGGCTAAAAGCCCGAAAGTAAGCGTTGTAAAATCTTGAACTGCCGTTACTTCGTTTAGTAAAAAAAATCCTTTTTCTATAAGAAGAGACTTAACGTTGGTTAACGTAGTCAATAAATTTTTTGTTGAATGAACGACGTTAGAGCCGATAACCAGATCGAAACTATCTGCGTCAAACCCTTGTTCGGTTAAATTTCCTTCGATATCGAGTTTCTTAAAAATAACGTTTGGAAATAACGGTTTGAATTTTTTCTCGCAACTTCTCGTAAAAACTTTTGATATATCGGTAAAATAATATTCGATTTTATCAAGGTTTTTTACGCTCTCCATAAGTTTTACGCTGGTT
>JAGOCL010000050.1:0-8962 GCA_017998755.1 Spirochaetota bacterium
ATCGTAAGTAAAATTTGTTATCTCTTTGGAATGAAAAATGAACTTTCTTACGCTTTTTTTAAGACTTCTAATATATCGCTTAGGCCCAATTAATCTAAATGGAATTAAAATGATTCTCCCAATATAACTACCAAATAAGACTTTCTTTAGTTTTTCTTTCATACCATCTCCATAAAATAGAAGTTTAATTTCTATTAATTCTTTTTAAATATTTATAATTCTTATCAAAATATTTTAACGACATAAATTTTTTATGGGTTTCTAAATAATTTAGGTTCTTGCTATATTCAATACTTTCGTTGGCTATATTGTCATATGATAAAAGTTTACGAATATATGGAATGTTTTCTTTAAATACCTTAACAATGTCTCTGTTATTTATTAAAAAAGATATTTTATCTTCAATTTCTCTAATTGTTCCTTCGTACAAATATAATCCTGTATTATCTATTAAATGACATGTATTTCCATAGTATCTTAAAATCATTGGTAAATCAACAGCTATACAATCTTCTAGTAACGTTGTATGTTGGGTATTCCAGACTCCAACATCGCTATATTTTAAAATAGATAACGTATCTTCTCTGTTTAACCAACCTATAAATTTTATTCTACAGTCGTTAGCGATTAGAGATTTCACATAGGGGTCTTCTAAAGTTCCGAATAAAATCAGTCTAATATTTTTATCTTCAATTCTACTAAACGCTCTTAATATTCTATCGACTTGTTTTTCCTTAGTAATTTTTCCGCCATGAACAACAATAAAACAATCTTTATCAATATTATATTTTTTATAATATTCTTCTTTCGATAATTTAACGCTCGCTTTATCTTCATCAACGCCCAATGGCAACAATCTAATTTTCTCTGAAGTAATCCCCAACTCTTTTTCTAAAAAAAGACATCGTATCGGAGTTACTCCAAAATAAACATTTATATATTTATCATATTTTAAAATAAAGCTTTTCCAAAATAAATTATAATAAAAATATTTCCATATCTTGTTTTTTCCTGAATTATCAAAATCCGCATGATTATCCGTAGCTATAAAAACTTCCCGATGTTCCTTTTTATAATTACATATAGTTTTTAATGATGGAGACGTAACTGAGTGATGAAAAATATAATCCGGCTTTTCTTCTTCTAAAAGCTTGTATAAGTCTTTGAATAACACAAATCGTTTTTTAAATTGTCCAATAGTATTGATTCTTTTAATTTTAAAGTTGTTCTCAAAAAATTCTCTTTCCTGTTGATATCTATTATTCTTATCAAGACAAGTCGATGTAATTAACGTTACATCATGTCCTAGTTTTTTGTGATAATAAGGAAGAATATTCTCCTGATAACCCCAGTTTTCAAAATAAAATTGCTGTATATGTAATATCTTCAATTATTTTTCTCCAGAAAAAAATTGTAAATAAACTATATTCATAAGGGTTTTTCCCCAGATTTCTCTTCCCTTTTTTTCTTTTTTTCTTCGAGTTTTTTATATTTTTCTTCAAGGGCATGTTTTCTTCGCGTCGAATCGAGTTGCGCCCGTTCTTCCTTCTTTTTATCAATTCGATAGTTAAAATAAGTCCCATTTTTTAATTTTACCGATAGTTTTAGCCGGTATATTTCATCCGGATGATTTAGTATCATTCCCAGTAAATCTTTTACCTCTTCTTGTATCGACATAGCGTCCTCCTTATTCCCAAAATTTATTAGTTTTTAGTTCTTTAATAAGAGTTTCTATATTTACTCTTACCTCGTCCGTAATAATTTCGATCGAGCTTGTTATATTATCGTCTTTTTTTAAGTCTTTAAATACCAAAGGCGTCCCAATGTTAGCGTAATATTTTCCGGTCAAAACCGTTAAAGTCTTGTAAGTTACTTCGCCGACTTTGATATTGGACTCTTTTTCCTTAACGTATCTTATAGGAGAAACTATTCCGATAGGAACAATAGGAGCGGGATACTCCAAATAAATTTTAGCCAGTCCGCTGTAAAACTTAAGAAACGATTTTTGGTCGTTAAGATCGCCTTCCGGAAAAATATATACGGATTCTCCTTTTTTAAGGTACTCGACCGCTTGGTGAATAACGTTTTTCCTGTTTTCCAGTAGAGCGTTTATCTGTTCCCCCGCCTTCAAAATCGAACGAAGAATGGGAACGTTAAATCCGGGACCGACAATCATGTGCACCGGCTCGTCCATAATGGTTATAACAAAAAAAGGATCGGTCGACGAAAAATGATTGGAACAAAATATTTTCGGGCCATTGGGTATATGTTCTTTACCCCAAACTTTGAATTCCAAAAAGAATTTCAGATAGAATTTTACAAGCGATTTAACAAAATTATAACCGGCTTTACTTAATATATTCACTTAAACGCCTATTCTGAATCGTAATTAATTAATGTCGTAACATCGTATCCTTTCAATAAATCGGAATAATTTAAAAAAGGAAGTCCGATAACGCCAAAAATCCCCGCGCCTTCCGCGCCGAGTTTTTCAACCATACTTGCGCACGCCTTCAACGTTCCGCCTGTCGCTATAAGATCGTCGATTATCAATACGCGCGAGCCCTTTTTTATATCTTCTTTATGAACCTCGAGCGTCGCCTCGCCGTACTCCAACTTATAGCTCTCTTTTATCGTTTCGCCGGGAAGTTTGCCCGCTTTTCTGGCGAGAGCTAAAGGTATTTTCAAATTGTATGAAATCGGCGCGGCAAATAAAAATCCTCTTGATTCTACCGCTAGAATGGAGTCGATATTTTTGTCTTTGTAAATCTGAGTCGTTTTATCGACGACCCATTTAAAAGCTTCGGGGTTAGTAAAAATACTAGTTATGTCGTAAAATAAGATTCCTTTTTTAGGGAAATCTTTAACTTTTCTAATAGCTTTGTTTAAATCAAAATCTATTTCGCCATTCATAAATATTATCCTGCAAAAAAAGAGTTTTTACAAATCTAAATTCACTACATATTTGGAGTTTGCTTCGATAAATTCTCTCCTCGCTTCAACATTCGATCCCATAAGTATAGAAAACATCTCGTCCGCGGTGTACTCGTCCTCAAGACTGATTTTCATAATATTCCTTGTTTCAGGATTCATTGTGGTATCCCATAACTGCTCGGGATTCATCTCTCCAAGACCTTTGTATCTTTGAATTGTAACTTTATCCTGATCGAGATTCTTTTCTTTCATTATTTTCTCTTTGTCTTCATCAGTATACGCGTAAAATACTTCCTTCTTAGGTCCCGTTGTTTCAATTTTATATAACGGAGGCATAGCGATATATACGTTCCCGTTTTCAATCAAAGGTTTCATATACCGGAAGAAAAACGTCAACAAAAGCGTCCTGATATGCGAACCGTCGACGTCGGCGTCGGCCATTATTATAACTTTTCCGTATCGAATTTTCTTAATATCAAAATCGTCCCCTATTCCGGCTCCTATCGACGCTATAACGGGCTCCAGTTTATCGTTAGTCAACACTTTATCGATTCTCGTTTTTTCAACGTTTAGCATCTTCCCCCACAGCGAAAGTATAGCCTGCGAGGCTCTATCTCTACCCTGTTTTGCCGAACCGCCCGCGGAATCCCCCTCGACCAAATATATTTCGCATTTTGCAGGATCTCTTTCCGAGCAATCGGCGAGTTTTCCGGGAAGCCCCATCGTATCAAGAGCGTTTTTTCTACGAGTGGCTTCTCTCGCCTTTCGCGCGGCGTTTCTCGCTTCGTTAGCCAAAATAGATTTCTCAATTATCGCTTTAACATCGTCCGGAAATTCTTCAAAATATTTTGTAAGTTCTTCGTTTACGACGCTCTCGACAAGACCTTTTACGTCGTTATTGCCCAGCTTAGTTTTAGTTTGACCTTCAAACTGCGGGTTTGCCAATTTAAGCGATATAACGGAGGTAAGCCCCTCTCTTACGTCGTCTCCTTCCAGTTTGTCAATTCCTTTTTTCTGAAGTTTTAATTTCTTCATAAAATCATTCAGAGTTCGCGTTAATGCCGCCTTAAAACCGCTAAGGTGAGTCCCCCCTTCGTGGGTGTTTATGTTATTTACAAAAGAGTATGTGCTTTCATTATAAGAATCGGAATATTCCATAGCGACTTCTATAGACATATTGTCTTTTTCGCAACTAATATATATTGGTTTATGGATAGATTTCTTTGCTTTATTAATATACTGAACGAAAGATACGATCCCCCCCTCAAATTGAAATTCCTGAACTTTTACTTCCGGTTTAACTCTTTCGTCGCTAACTACTATTTTAATACCTTTATTTAAGAAAGCCAACTCTCTAAATCTATGCGATAGAACGTCAAAATGCGGGCTTATTTCGCTAAATATTTCCGTATCAGGCCTAAACCAGACTTTTGTTCCGTTTTTATCGGTTTTTCCGATATTTTCAAGCGGTTTTTCGGAGGCGCCTCGCCTAAAAGTCTGAAAATATATATTGCCGTTTTTAAAAACCGTAACCTCGCATTTTGAAGAAAGAGCGTTTACAACGCTGGCCCCTACGCCGTGAAGACCGCCCGATACTTTATATGAGTTTTTATCAAACTTCCCGCCGGCGTTTAATTTGGTAAAAACTACTTCCAACGCGGATATCCCAAGATCTTTAAAAATGTCGACTGGTATCCCTCTACCGTTATCTTCAACTTCTATCGAATTGTCCTCTTTAATTGTTATCTTAATCTCGTTACAATACCCGGCCAAAGCCTCGTCGATTGAATTGTCGACAATTTCATAAACTAAATGATGAAGCCCGTCTATACCCGTCGATCCGATATACATACCGGGTCTTTTTCTAACATGTTCCAATCCTTCAAGGATTTGTATATTTGAAGCGTCGTAATTACTTAAATTGTTGCTCATTAATTTGTATCCTATATAAATTTATATCAATCTATTATACTTTATATTTTAATATTGGTCAAGAAAAGAAACGATTGAAAATGATTCTTTAAGACCTGTCAGGTTACGCCCTTAAGGGCTCAACCTGACAGGTCTTATAACAAACTCACCCCGAATCTTTATAAATTTATATTTACTATATTCTACAACTTCCCCTCTCTTTCATAAAAAGAGGGGCGATGAGTTAATTTTCTCCCCTTCTCTTTTTCTTTTCCTCGCTTGCGGGAAAAAGAAAAAGGTCGGCTCTCGCCCATCCTTAGGCTCCGCGCTACCTGACCATCCTTGGTCAATGGGGACGGGGAATAGTATTGTAAAAACAGAAAGCCGCGGCGTGGTTGTAGCTTAATTAAGTATTCAAGGAGTTTCGACGTAATCTACTAATCCTTGAATAACAAAATATTTTTGGCCGTTTATCGGCGCAGGATATTTGTCTGGACAGTCATATTTTGTTATTATATCCATAAACATAATAAAACGAAATAAGCGCCTGTATTCGCAATACGGAAGCCAATGTTGTTGTTCTCGTTGTTCGGGTTGTTGTTGTTACGGTTACCGACTTGCAAGTTGTTAGCATTGTTGTTATAGCTACCGCCTCGTTTGATGCGGTTTGAGCCAATAGACAAATACCCTATATTTCTATACTTTGACGCATACAGTAAGTATTACCGCTTGCGATATAGCCCATTAAACTATTTACGCTCTGAACGTATTGTTTATCATCAATTACACCATTTTGATACTCCTTTTCTCTACTTTCTAGCTTTTTTAAACATCTTTTAAGGTTTTCTCTTTTTATACGAATTGTTACGGGAAAAATCCTTCTGCCGAGAAAATTTAAACCATTCAATCGTTGATTAAGAAAAGTTGATTTCTCTTTTAAGGATAAAGCTAATCGATTATGAATAAACCCGCTAATTTTTTGTTTTAATAGTTTTAATTTTTCTTTGTCATTATCAAATAAAACGAAATCGTCCATATATCTCACGTATGCTTTTACTTGAAGTTCCTCTTTAACGAAATGATCTAAAATATCGAGATACACATTTGCAAAAAATTGACTGGTGAGATTACCAATCGGAAGACTTTTACCGGTATCATCTCCATTTATAATAATCTTATAAAGTAAATCAAGAATTTCCTTATCTTTAATTTTACTTTTTAAGATATCAAATAAGATTTGATGATCGACGGATGCAAAGTATTTACTGATATCTGATTTGAAATACCATTTGTTTGTTTTCAGATAAGTTTGAGCTTGTTTAACCGCTTTATGAACGCCTTTATCTTTACGGCAGGCGTAACTGTGAAAATAAAATCTTTTTTCAAATATAGGTTCGATTATATTTACAAGCGAGTGATGTATGACCCGATCTCTAAATGGCGCAACCGATATGATCCGTTCTTTAGGATCGGTTATAATGAATTTTCTATAAGGCGACGGCTTGTAACTACCGGTTTTTAATTCTTCAATCAATTTTATAATTTCATTTTCGCAGTTAAAATGAAATGAGAGCGTTTCACGATTTTTATTTGTACCCTTAAACGCATTTTTGTAGGCAAGTAGAATGTTATCAAACGAAATGAAGTTTTCAAAAAGGTTATTTATTCTCTTCATACCGCTCCCGTCTCGACTGCTTTATCCAACCTCCTATCATTGCTCCGGTCTCGTTTAATACTCTTGAGATATACTCGTATTGTCTTAATGAAATATATTTCCGATTGTATGAAATACGAAAATACACTCTTAACTTTTCGATATTAAGATTTACCTGTTTGAGCATGTTTATTTTATAGCGGTCGTATATTGCCTCGACTATCAACTCGACAGTATTAATACTGATTTCCGTTATTCTTGAGCAGACTGTAAATCTGACTGTTTTTGGATATTTTTCGACAGTATCGAGTATCCAATCAAGCGTATCAGACCATTTCTTAAAAACAGGATAATCTTCATTCATTTTTTTATCTCGTAAAAATCTTTAACTATACCGGTTATATCTTTACCGTAATTTTCAATCCTTTTTTGACCAAATCCTTGAATATTTTTTAGTCCTTCAAGAGTTACAGTTTTGTTTTCAATCATTTTCAACAATTGATTATTCGTTGCAACAAGATATACGGGAAATCCATGTTCTTCCGCTTTTAGTTTACGCCATTCTTTGAGGCGGGTAAATAAAAGATTTTCCGGCTCTGCAAGTTTGTTTTTACCGGCGGGCATTTTCTCGTCAATAAGAGTATCATAGTCTATAAAAATACTCCAGTAAGAGTTAGCGCCGATCTGAAAAAACTCCGCCTTATAGCCGTTTATCTTTTTGTTCAAGATAAACTTCTTAAACTCCTCTGATTGAAACAACTCTTTATCTCTATCAAATTTTATCGTTATAACTTCAATCATTTTTATATATCCATCTATCGCCCCATATATATGCGCTATATATAGGGAAGCAGAGCCGCGCACATAGCCCAAAAATCGGGCTAACGCCTCCGATTTTTGGGCGTGAAATTTTATACAAAAAATAAAAAAATTATTAGGGGTAAAAATCCCCCTAATAACCCCCTTTTTAATGTAAAAACCATGTCTTACGCTCCTTTCGTATTGCCCTGACGGGCAACTACAGGAGCGCAAGACCAAAAGGTAAAAAAGTAAAAAACCAAAATTTAATTGGTCCTCGCAATACGGAAGCCAACGTTGATGCTCTCGCTGAACGGGTAGCTGAAGTCACGGTAACCGACAGGCAAGATGACAGCAAAGTTGCTATAGCTACCGCCTCGATTGATGCGGGCTGAGCCACTCCCCACTCCTTTATAGTCAGACTGAGCTACAGTCGGATAACTACCATACCAATCCCAACTCCACTCAAATACATTCCCCGACATATCTTGGATTCCTAGAGCATTCGCAGTCTTTGTTCCTACTTCTGCCGTTTTTGTTACCCCCGTCGATACCCAAGACGACCCGTTCCAATATTGATAATATACGGCAACAGCGTCGTTTGTATCTTTACCATCGACAACTCCGTTTGCAGGAGTTACATCGGCGATATCGTTATAAAATGTAGTAGCCCCCGATGCATAGTTATACGGAGTCGCCCCCTTAGCGCTTGCCGCATACTGCCACTCTCCCTCGCTCGGGAGCCGATACCCGTTAGCCGACCAGTCGCATACAGCGCCGTCGCATGCGGTAGCATTGGTATCTTGAGAGTCTTTTATTGTAGTTGATGAGTACGAATAGCAAGGAGTAAGACCCGACATCTCGCTATACGCATTACACCATACAATAGTATCACGCCAATTTACAGTAGTTACCGGCTCATATTTCGCCGTAGTAGGAACAGCTCCGGCTGTTCCGTCATTCCCCTCTTTTCCTGCATTAGCAAATGTATAACCGTTAGAGATAGCCCATTGTCGGACTGTATACCATAGCTCGTAGGTTACTTCGTATTTGCCTATCGTAAAAGCCGATATGTTATGTATAAAGCCCGTCCCGTCCGTATAATATTGCGTATAAGAGCCGTCTGATACGCCGGTTACCGATACGGCTTCCTGCTTTTCAATTATAGACAACGATTCGACCGTTCCATAAGCTATTGTCCACCCTGCATAAAGAGTCGTATTAGCCGTTTTATCCCAATTTCTTGAACTTGCCATTGTATTAGTATAATATTGAATCCCGCCGGTTGTCGCATCCCAATATCCGGTAAAAGTATAGCCCGTTCTTGTCGGAGCCGTCGCGGTCGGCATTGAAGACCCATAAGTCGCAGTTCCGCTGTTTGAACCGCCGGTTCCACTCTGCTTATCAAACGTTATTGTATACGAATTCGCCGTCCACTTCGCGTAAACCGTTACGGCGCCCGTAGACCCCAGATCGATCTCCGTTTTAGCAGTAACATATGTGTCTTCAAGATACCAACCCCCGAACGTATAGCCCGTCTTTGTCGGAGCAAGTAACGTTATAGTCGGAGTCGTTACCGTATAAGTAGCCGGATTACTTCCGTTATTTGTCCCGCCGTCTAAGTTGTAGGTTATCGTATATGATGTTGCAGTCCATTTGGCGTAT
>JAGOCL010000050.1:9062-10631 GCA_017998755.1 Spirochaetota bacterium
CGGAGTCGTTACCGTATATGTAGCCGGATTACTTCCGTTATTTGTTCCGCCGTCAAGATTGTAGGTTATGTTGTAAGTATCTGTCGTCCATTTGGCGTAAACCGTTACGGCGCCCATAGACCCCAGAGCGATTTCTGTTTTAGCAGTAACATATGTGTCTTCAAGATACCAACCCCCAAACGTATAGCCCGCCTTTGTCGGAGCTAACAACGTTATAGTCGGAGTCGCTACCGTATATGTTGCAGGGTTTCCCGCGTCGTTCGTCCCGCCGTCAAGATTGTAGGTTATGTTGTAAGTATCTGTCGTCCATTTGGCGTAAACCGTTACGGCGCCCATAGACCCCAGAGCGATTTCTGTTTTAGCAGTAACATATGTGTCTTCAAGATACCAACCCCCAAACGTATAGCCCGCCTTTGTCGGAGCTAACAACGTTATAGTCGGAGTCGCTACCGTATATGTTGCAGGGTTTCCCGCGTCGTTCGTCCCGCCGTCTAAATTGTAGGTTATCGCATATCCCGTTGCAGTCCATTTGGCGTATAGCGTTACATTACCTGTAGAGCCCAAAGCAATCTCTGTTTTAGTAGTAACATATGCGTCTTCCAAATACCAACCCCCGAACGTATAACCGCTCTTTGTCGGAGCAAGTAACGTTATAGTCGGAGTCGTTACCGTATATGTAGCCGGATTACTTCCATTATTTGTTCCGCCGTCGAGATTGTAGGTTATGTTGTAAACCTCTAATGTCGTCGTCGTAGTCGCCTCAATACCTGATTGCTCTTGACTACAGTTTAACCAGAAAAGCGCTATAATTATTACAATAATTATAGATAAAATCCCTTTTTCCTTTTTCATGAATCCCCCTGTAAAATTTATTTATATAAACCGCTTATGGCGATTATATCCCCGATTTAAATATATAATAATTGAGATAAATGAATAACCCCGCAGCAAGCTGCGAGGTATCAAATGCTCAATAATGTAAAACCGAAGCAAGCTTCGAGGAATTAAACCCGCAGAGATTAAATAATATAGACAGATTAAACTTAATATTGGTAATATAATTAGACGATATGAATATATTTGCGAAAATAAATTGACAATTAGGCTGAAATCCCCATATTTTCTTGTTTCTTGTTTCTTGTTTCTTGTTTCTTGTTTCTTGTTTCTTGAGAACATAGAAATTCCTTGCTGGAAGATTTAGAATATTTTAGTTTAGAATTTATTTATTGTCAATATTTTTTTTTAAAAAATTTAGATTTTGAATAAAAAAAATTGTCATTGCGACGCCGAGCTCAGCTTGCTGTGAATCTTCGACATGCTCAGAAACCAAAAAAGAGGGGTGCGAATTTAGTTTTCTCCCCTTCTCTTGATCCTAAGAGAAGGGGCCGGGGGATGAGTTCAATATATTATATAATCGTCGTCTTTAGGGAAAAACATCTTTTGAATCGGGTTCATTTTAAAAACTATCAGAAGATATAAGAATGCAAACAGAAATCCGAAAAGGTGCGTTATGTGCGCAATACCGTTTATAGTATTGGTAATCTCGAAAGCCAGCTCGACAACGGCGTA
>JAGOCL010000051.1 GCA_017998755.1 Spirochaetota bacterium
TTATGCGACGACGATAGCAAATTTACGATTTTAAGACTATTGATCTCCACGTTTTTATTGTTTAGTTCAATAGAATTTAGATTATCGCTTATTTGAGCTTTTATTAGGGCGTTTTCTTCTAGGGCTCTATTTTGTTCGGAAATATCGCCGATATTTCTATTGATTTCTGCGTTTAAATCTTTGTATTTCAGATATTCGGTATTCAATTCGCTAATTTTGCAGGTGAAATCGTTTTCTTTGATTTCAAAATATTTATCCGGAGAAACGTCGTTTTTGATATTCAAACATTCTTCGTTTAGATACGGGCAATAACCCGACGACAACTTTGTTTTTGTTTCGCGAAGGTCGTTTAATCTCGTTCGATAAGTTTCTATATCGAGCGATAGAGCGTCCATAGTTATTTTATTTTGTTGAAGTTCCGCCTGTCTTTTCTTTAAAACCTCTAGCTTTTTGCGAATCAGCTCGGGATCGATTTGTTTCTTTTTATAATTATCGAGCAGAGCTTCGTATTTTTCGTTGTCTTTTTTTAAATCGACGATCTTTGTTCGCAAATCTGAGAATTCCGTATATTCAGAGGATATTTTATGTAAATAAAGCGATTTATTTTCGTTTGTTGACTTTTTTGATGCCAAATCTTTTTCAATTAACTCCAGATCGTTTTTTTTCGTAGCTATATCTTCTTTTTTTTCAAATAACGTATTTTCTTTACCTTTTATTCTTTCTTGCGATTCGGCAATTTTTACGCTTAATTCATTAATTTCGCGTTTTAATTCGTTGGAAGATATCTCGTCTTTTTCCAGCTTGTTTATTTCTGCAAATACTTTGGCGCGTTTTACCGATTTAATTTCGTATAAATCGTAATTAGATTTATTATCTTCGACAATTTTTAGAGCGTTTTCAGATTCTTTTAAATTGTTTGACGTATGTTCGAGCTCTTTTTTGATGTTTTCATAATTTTCTCTTTTATGAGCGATGTTGTTATTTAACTCGCCGATTTCATTTTGTATTTTCTCAAGGGCGCTCTTTTTTTCAGAGAGATCTTTTTGGGTATTTTTATACGAGGCGAACTCTTTTTCCAGAAAGTCCTTTTTTTTGGTAAGTTCCAATCGGCTTTTTTCCAGTTCGGAATTATCGAGAATATGACGGCTTTTTTCTAAAGATAGATTATTTTTTATTTGAAGAGCGCTATTACGGCTATCGGAGAATTTCTTAAGAAAGTCTTCCGACATTTTTCTATAAATTTCGGTATCAAATATTTCATTAAAAATTCTTTCTCTTTCGCCGGGCGTTTCCAAGAAAATGTTGACAAATTTATTTTGGCTAGCCGTTATGATATTCTGAAATATTTTTTTTTCATTTTTTTTTATTCCGGCGAGACTTCGCATTTTTTCGTAAACTTCGTCCATAATCTCAGTACGATTTTGAGATTCGCCGTTAAGATATAGTCTTGCGTAACTTCCTTGTCCGATTTTCCTTTCAATAATATAATTGTTGTCGTCGGCGCCTACAAAATCAACGGTAATCGTAGCGTTTTTACCGTTTACTCCTATCGCGTCGGATAAATTACCGTTTCGCGGCTCGGCGTTGAATAGCGCTACTCCCAACGCCTCGACAATCGACGATTTACCCGAGCCGTTAGGTCCCAAAATAAGATTTATCCCTTCGTCAAACGAGAATTCTTTCAAAGCGTGGTTTCTATAATTTTTTAACATTACTTTGTTGATTTTCATTACGGATCCTTAGATAGTATTTTTATTTACCGTCGACGCTATCTATCAATTTTTCCATCTCTTCAAAGAAAAGCGTCTCGTTATTTTCAGATTGATAAAGTTTAAGTCTGCTTAACGAATTGAAAAATAATTCTTTGTTATCCCCGACGAATTCCCACTGAGATATAAGCTCCATCTCTACTTCGTCTGTTCCAAGAATTCGTAGTTTGCCGTCTAGAGCGCTTGTATCTCCGGGGTATCGTATTTTTACGGCGACTTTTAGCGCTCCTTTTGATAAAATATAGTTTTCTATCCAAGCCGAGTCGATATTGAAAGATTTTATCAATTTGATTTTGACGTAGACTATATCTTCGTTTTGTTTAATCGTATATTTATCGGCTTCCTCTATAAAACTCTCTTTAAAACTATCGAAGTCGGAATGATCTGAAGTTATAAAAATATCAATTTTTTTCCGCGGAGAGGAATTGTAAAAAACGCTAGTTTTGGTATCGGTATCGAATATTATAAATCCCTTACCTTCGACACTTTCCGCTATATCCCAATATTCGAGCGAACCGGGGATAAAAAAATACGGCGATTCTTCGGGGTATTTTGAGTAAGAATGAAAATGACCGCCGGCGATATACGCGACTTTATTTTTTAACAAATCGATAGTTTCTCGATCGACGGTTCCAGGAAACATATCGTAGCCGGATAGGGCAGTATGAACAATGACGACATTGTTTGTAGGCGCCTCGCTGGCGAGACGCTCCGATAGCGCTTTTATGGTTTCATTGACGAAACATCCGGGGTAGCCGAGTCCGTAAAAATTGTAACCTTTTATATTTATCGGATAAAAAAGGTATTCGTCGTTGTCGCGAATGTAATACGGCCGCGTTAGATATCCTTTTTTCTCCAGATATAATATCCACGAATCGTACTCCTTACCGAAGGAGATATTATCGTGGTTGCCTTCTATCGTTATTACAGGTATGCCGTTATCTTTAAGGATCTTAAACAGCTCCTCGCTTTTTTCAAGAACTTCAGGTATCAGCTCCTTCTTATCAAAAAGATCTCCCGCTATAATCATAGCGTCTATGTTTAATTTCAAGCATTCTTCTATCGTATTCTTGAAAACCGTAAAATAGTCTTCAAAACGTATGTTAGAGTAGTCCCCTCTGGGGCCGATCGGTCTTCTTCCGAGGTGAATGTCGGAGCAGTGAGCGAATTTCATTATTCCTCCATAGTAAAACGGAATTTGTAAAATAAAAAACCTAAATATCTTATCATTAATATTTTGATTAAGAAATACTTTTTAGTTGGTTTTTTTGGTGTGAGAAATGACACATATGAAACAAATATTTTTGATTAGTAAATTATTTGTCATTTACTAAAAAATTACGCAAGTTTTTGTAAAAGATTTTCTCCTTTTTGTTGTTATATATATTAAACAAATAAGGAGAAAATTTTATGAGAAACAAAAAACATTTATTCCACTTTATAGTATCAGAATCTATGAATGCTAATGTTATAGATTTTTTACTAAAAGAGTTCAAAATTAATACATTCAGTAAATTATTTGAAACTATGTTTCGTCTTGTTGAAAAAAAAATCCCAAAAATGAAAAGAATAATCGGAAATCATCGCTCTGAATACGCCATTATAGATAGCGCCGACGATAAAAAATTGGATAAATACCTTAGGATTAGCGAAGCGGATTATATTCAAATTAAAAGATGGCATTCTCTATTTAACGAATTCTGTATGGCTTCAACGGTTCGCGATATTATACTGTTTTTTTATAGCGGCGTTGTAAAATACGGATTAGTACAATTTCTTGAACTTATTGGTAAGAAAGTAAAGCTTGATAAATTGAAAAATGACTTTTTAAATAAAATGACACAACTGTTAAATATAACCGCTCAAAAACAGTTATTATATACGCTTGTAATCGAAAATTATTCCAAATACGTCTACTATACGTAAAATTATTTTTATTCCACAGAAAACCGATGGGTTACAAAAAACTCGATATGTGAAAATTACCATCAATCATACCACTAAAATTCACAAAAATTTATAAAAAATATCTTTAAAAATATTAAATTTTCCTTTATAATATAAAAGAAATTTGACGATAAATAAAAAATTTTTAAAATTTAAAAAATATTTATATTTTTTTTAAAAATAATTGACAAAATATTTATTTTTTATGATAATGTAGAAATAAATGTGGGATTTAGTGGTATAAGTTAATGAGCTTGTTATGAAAAATTATTTTTACGGGGAGTATCTAAATACTTTAGACGAAAAAGGGCGCATCGCCTTTCCGTCAAAATTACGCGAGATATTGGGCGGCGAAGTTATCTGGATTACAAAAGGGATGGATAACGATAAAAGTCTGATGATATATTCTCCCGAAGAGTGGGAGCGGATGCTGAATGACCTCGACGGAAAAATCAATATTTATAACAGGGATTCAAGGTGGCTATATAGAAAGTTTATAGCGCCGGCGAGAGAGATTGTTATTGATAAAAACGGAAGGATCGCTATACCGCATAGTTTAAGAGAATACGCAAATTTAAAAAAAGATTGCGTATTCTTAGGTATGAATAAAGTTATCGAGTTATGGGACGTCGATACTTTTAACAATGAAGATTCCAAGGCCTCAGAAAGCGGAATAAATTCATTCGAAGAACTTGGCAAAATATCCAAGCAACCTAGTATGAATTGAAAAATGGGAGGGGAATATGAATTATGTCCATTCTCCGGTATTAGTCGAGGAAGTTTTGACTTATCTTATTGGGGAAAACGATAAGTTGTTTCTCGACTGTACGATAGGCGAGGGTGGACATTCTGAGGCCGTTCTAAATAGATATAAGGATATTGCGGTTTACGGAGTCGATCGGGATCCCGAAATTCTTAGCTCGGCGAGAAACAGGCTAAGCGTATTTGGAGATAGGTTGAAGCTCGTTAACTCCAATTTTTCTTTATTGCAGAAGGATTTTTTTGATTTGGGGGGAGGGGATTTTGATTCGGCGCTAATCGATTTAGGCGTATCGGTTTATCACTACAAGAAGAGCGGCAAAGGGTTTTCTCTATTTGAAGACGAAAACCTTGATATGCGTTTATCTAACGAAGGGGCGTCGGCTAGCGATGCGGTAAACGGTTTGTCGGAGAAGGAGTTGACCGATATTTTCTTTAAGTTTGGCGAAGAAAAATTTTCAAGGATTATCGCTAGAAAGATAGTCGAAGAACGAGCGCAAGCGGAAATAACTAATTCTAAAAAACTTGCCGAAATAATCGCCGGCGCGATTCCTAAGAAGTTTCATAATAAAAGAATACATCCCGCGACGAAGGTTTTTCAAGCGATTCGAATTTATGTGAATAACGAGTTTGAGAATATAGAAACGGGAATTCCCGAAGTTTTCTCTCTGTTGAAAAAAGGGGGGAAACTCGGCGTTATAACTTTTCACTCGTTAGAAGATAGGATTGTAAAGAACATTTTTCAAGAAATGAGTAAAAGTTGCGTTTGTCCGCCGAAATTTCCAATATGCGTTTGCGGAAAAGTACAGACTGCAAAAATAGTAGGCAAGGCGTTAACGCCGAGCGACGAAGAGATTAATAACAATCCTCCGTCTAGATCGGCAAGAATGAGGATTGTGGAAAAACTTATATGAACTATACGAATATTATTATTATAGTCTCCGCGCTAACTATATCGATAATGTTTTTCGGCGGAGTATTTATGAATCTCGGCATAAAGAGTTCGAGAGAGGAGCTGATAACCGCTCAAAGGGAGATTAAAGAGCTAAAAGACGATATTAAAAGGTATGAGATAGAGATCGCGTCTCTTTCAAGTCCCGTTAATATAATAAATTTTATCAATGCCAATAATTTGAAAACTATACCAATAAAAAGGATTAAAGTTATACGAATTAAAGAATAGATAAATAACAATTTCTGGGGGGGGATATGTTATATCATTTTATTTATCCGTTATCTGAATGGTTCTCTGCTTTTAACGTATTTGGATATATTACGTTTAGATCTGTATTTGCGTTTATTATTTCCTTTATACTATGTTTGATTATATTTCCTAAGTTTATAGCTTATATGAAAGAAAAAAAAGCCGCCCAGATCATAAGAGACGACGGACCGCAGACTCACAAACAAAAAGTCGGAACTCCGACTATGGGCGGGCTTGTCGTTATTTTAGCTATCGTCGTATCGCTATTAATTTGCGGGAATTTTAAGAACTTATATATTCTTATTATTATCGCCTGTTCGATAGGTTTTGCTTTTATTGGATTTCTAGACGATTATCTGAAATTATCTCAAAAATCGTCAAAGGGGCTTCACGCCAAGTTTAAATTAATTTCGCAAATATTATTAGCGACCGTAATCGTTACTTTTATTTATATTATTGTCGGGAAAAACTCCGGCGAAATATCGATTCCTTTTCTTAAAAATACTTATATCAATCTATCTTTTTTTTATATTCCTTTCGGCGTTTTTTTTATTGTCGGGTTTTCAAACGCCGTCAATCTTACCGACGGTCTTGACGGTTTAGCCGGAGGACTTTTGATCGCAGTAACGGTCGCGTTTGGAATATTAAGTTATCTTACGGGACATAAAGAGATAGCCAATTATTTGTTTATTAAATACATACCGTTATCCGGCGAATTACTTGTTTATTGCTTCGCGATGATAGGCGGTTTATGCGGTTTTTTGTGGTTCAACGCGCATCCCGCCGAAATATTTATGGGGGACGCCGGTTCGTTATCGTTTGGCGGAATTATCGGAACTATAGCGCTTATGATAAAACAGGAGCTGTTGTTGTTGATTATCGCCGGCGTATTTGTCGCCGAGACTTTATCGGTAATAATACAAGTTTTGTATTATAAATCTACTAAAAAAAGGTTTTTCAAGATGGCGCCGTTGCATCATCATTTTGAGCTTATGGGGTGGAAAGAGACTAAAGTAATATCCAGATTTTGGATTATCGGCGGGATTTTGTCTGTAATCGCTTTGGGATCGTTAAAATTGAGATGAAAAAAAATAATTCTACGTTGAACGCATTAGAAATAACTCTTCTTGCATGTATTATTTTACTTATAGGGATAGGTTTTGGTTTTTTGTATAGCGCGAGCAAACCTTCGGCGGTAAAATATTACGATAATCAGTATCATTATTTGATTAAACAATCTGTGTTTTTAGCGTTAAGCGTAGTATTATTTATAATCGCAGTTTTTTTAAATCGCGCTTTTTATAAGAAGTATATAAAAATAATAGTAATATTCGGGCTTTTAGCGTTGTTAATAGCGTTGATTCCCGGCATAGGTAAAGAGGTAGGCGGCGCAAAAAGATGGATAGATTTGAGATTTTTTCAATTTCAACCCTCAGAAATAGCAAAACTCATCGTAGTTTTATATTTAGCGTCGGTTTTATCTAACAAAGGGGAGAATATTAAAGATTTTTATAAAGGAATATTCCCTCCTATGATATTAGTATGTTTTTTTGCAGTATTGGTATTCGCAGAACCTGATTTTTCAACGACATTCTTAATTCTTTTTATAGCGCTTTTTATTTTTTTTATAGCCGGAATGAGATTATTAACTCTGGGTATGATAACCGCTATAGGAACTTTAGCCGGAGTATTGATGATAACTATAGCCCCATATAGGATGAGACGTTTTTTTGCGTTCCTAAACCCTTGGGTTGATCCGCTAGGTTCGGGATGGCATTATATTCAATCAATGAAATGTTTCGCTCTCGGGAAATGGTTTGGCGTAGGAATAGGCGAATCGACGCAAAAAAACATGGCTTTGCCCGAAGCTCACAACGATTATATATTTGCTATAATCGCCGAAGAAGGGGGAGCTTTTTTAGCGATAATAATAATCGTTCTATTTGCGATTATAGGCATTATGGGACTGAATATAGCAAAGCGATGCAAAGATAGTTATTCTTATCTTTTATCCGCCGGAATAACCATGCTGATTTTTATACAAGCGGCGATTAATATATCTGTCGTATTAAGCGCTCTGCCCTCTACCGGAATAACTTTGCCGTTTATCAGTTCCGGCGGCACGTCTTTGCTTATATCGATGTTCTCTGTCGGAATGTTAATTAATATCTCGCAAGAAACGAAGAGGGCTGAAACATGATAAATGCGATAAAAATAGTTATCATAGCGTTATCCGTAACCGTTTTGTTTATTTTATCGTTTCTTGCCTTTAACGAGTTGTTTATGTTAAAAAAAATTGATATTGACAGGAATTTTGCTATAAATGAAGAAAAACTTTATACGGCTCTCGATATTTACCCTCAGAGACATATTTGGAAATACGATATTAATAAAATGAAAAGAGTTATATCTTCGCAAAATTATTTGGACGAATATTCTGTAAAAATAATTCCGCCTAATACCTTAAAAATCGTTATGAAAATCCGAACTCCGATAGCTCAAATTGTAACAATGGAAAATATGGTAGCCAATATTGATAAAAAAGGGTTTATTTATAAAGAATCTAATTATTCCGGTAAACTTCCCTTGATAAATATTTCTAAAAAAGATAACATTCAAATATCGGCCAAAATTAATCAAGACTATTTGAAAGTTATCGAAGAATTAGTAAGTCTGAAAAATAAAGATGAAAAGATTTACAATAGTATATCTCAAATCGACGTAATAGAAAAAAAGAATCGTAGCGCAAATTACGTTGTTTATTTTAGGAATATTAAAAATAAAATAGTTATAAAAAATAAAATTAGCGCTGAAACCATAAGAGACGGGTTAGTCTCTTCACTTTTTTTGCAATATGCCGAAAATAGTATAAAGACGGCTTATTTTGCCGAAATAGGGTTTGTTTATTAATTAAGGAGAGTACCTTGAAATACAAAGATGAAGATTTGATTACAGCGATCGATATAGGATCAGACAAAGTTGCCGTAGTTATATCTGAAATTGACGATACCGGTAGTATAAATATAATCGGGATAGGAAAGAGCGACTCTAAAAATGGTATAAAACAGGGCGTTATAGTAAATATCGAGTCGGTTGTTTCAGCTATAACCGAAGCGGTTGAACAGGCCGAGATACAAGCGGGACGAGAGATCAGTAGCGTTTACGTCGGTATATCGAGCGCAAATATTGAGACTATTAATTCAAAGGGAATAGTGGCAATATCGGGCGTCGATAAGGAGATACGGGAAAACGATATAAATAGAGTCATCGAAGCCGGAAAAGCCGTAGCAATACCAATGGATCGAGAAATACTTCATATTATTCCGCAAGCGTTTACTGTCGACGGACAACATGGTATCAAATATCCGATCGGTATGGTCGGAACCAGACTAGAATGTCAGATACATATTCTCACTTGCGCTATATCTTCTATTCAAAACGTAATGAAGAGTATGGACAGAGCGGGATTGATCGTCAGGAATCTTGTTCTACAAAATCTTGCCAGCGCAAAAAGCCTGCTAACCGAAGATGAAAAAGAACTTGGGGTCGTACTTATCGACATAGGCGCCGAGACTGCTAAGGTCAGCGTTTATTACGAGCAAGCGCCTTATTACAACGCTATACTACCTTTAGGGGGATATCTGATAACCGGCGATATATCTCAGGCGTTGAAAATCTCTTACGCAAACGCGGAAAAAATCAAAGAGGCGTACGGCGTGGCGGACTTTGGTTACGTGGAAGACGACGAAACTATACAGATACCTTCGATCGGAGGAAGAGAGCCAAAGTATCTCGCTCGCAAAAATCTTGTTCATATTATTCGTCCGAGAGTAGAAGAGATATTTAGTATTATCAAAAACGATCTTATTGAAAAAGGTTATTTTGATAAAATTTCAGGCGGAATAGTATTAACCGGCGGATCCGCTTTAATGCCAGGTATGGTAGAAGCGTGTCAAGAAACTTTTGATTTACAGACAAGAGCGGGCGTTTTACGCCGTTTCGCGGGACTCGGTGACGAGATAAACAGCCCGGAATATTCCGTTATAAACGGGCTTATCTTATGGGGATTGGACGATTTTAATAAAAATAACGATTTTTCCGGAAAGCCGAAAAAAGAAGAATCCGGTAAAAATATGTTTAAAAAGATTAAAGATATGTTTGGGGAATTATTTTAGTATTAAAAATAAAATTTTTTATATATATTTTTTGGGGGGGGGATTATGAACATTGATTTTTATGAAGCTAACAGTTCTTGTACGAGAATCGTGGTTGTAGGTATCGGCGGAGGCGGTTGTAACTCGGTTAACCGTATGATCGACGCGGGAGTGTCGGGGGTAGAATTTATTGCCGTCAATACGGATAAACAAGCGCTCAGATCGTGTAGGGCGACAAAAAAAATCGTTATCGGAGAAAAACTTACGGGCGGTAGAGGCGCCGGAGCCGTTCCGGAAGTCGGAGAAAAAGCGGCTATAGAGTCTGAAGATCTTATAAAAGAATCGCTCAAAACCGCTAATATGGTGTTCATAGCGGCCGGTATGGGCGGCGGTACCGGAACGGGCGCAGCTCCAATAATTGCAAAAATAGCCAAAGATCTGGGATGCCTAACGGTAGGCGTCGTTACGAGACCTTTTGAATTTGAAAAGAAAGTAAAAGGACGATTGGCCGACGACGGGATAAAAAAATTGAGAGATAGCGTTGATGCGTTAATAATCATATCAAATCAAGCGTTATTAAACGAAAACGAAGATATATCGTTGATCGAAGCATGGAGACGAGCCGACGACGT
>JAGOCL010000052.1 GCA_017998755.1 Spirochaetota bacterium
ACGATCGCTTTCGGACGAGGAGAAGAAGTCGATTATATCTACAATTCAGAATGTGGAAGGGGTAGCCGATCCGCATCACTTAAAAACCAGAAGGATTGGCGCAAACGTCGCTATAGACGTTCATATTAGAGTAAATCCTCTGCTTACGGTGTTAGAATCGCACAATATTACTACAAAGATAGAATGCTCGTTAAAAAAATGTTATGGAGAGGAAACTTTTATCTCAATTCACGTCGAGCCGGAAAAGACAGAAAAATTAAATTCTTGACATGACTGCTTATTTTTAATATAATTTTTTATATTTTATAGGAGGAGGTAGTATGAAAAAATTACTATTAATTGCGGGAGTATTGTCTTTAGGCGCTATTTTATTATGCGCAGAAGATTATACGATGAAAGACGGATGGAGATCGGGCGAAGGTAATTACGAATTATCCAGAGTCGACGGTAGAGTGGTAGCCGGAGATTTTAACGGCGATAAACTCGAAGATACAGCCGCCATGTACGATTATCTGTTTTTACAGACCCAAATTCACGTTTTCAAATCGGGCGATTCTAAATTTACTCAAGAATCTTCATGGTACGATTCGGGTAAAGGGAATTACGATCCGTTAAAAGTTGCGGGAAGAATTACGGCCGGAGATTTTAACGGCGACGGTAAAGACGACATAGCGACTTTATACGATTACGGTTCAAAAAAAGCGAGCGTTCACGTATTTATATCAAACGGTTCGTCTTTTACGATGGCCACTTGGTATGAGTCAAATGCTAACGAATTTGACGTTTCAGCCGTAAAAAATCGTTTTGTTGCGGGGGATTTTAACGGAGACGGTAAAGACGATTTGGCGGTAGCTTACGGATATCTTAATAAACAGACTAAAATTCACGTATTTACTTCTAACGGCGATTCTTTTGCGATGAGTTCATGGTTGGATTCAGGCGAAGGCAATTACGACATTGATAACGTCGGCAACAGGTTTGTCGCGGGCGATTTCAATAACGACGGTAAAGACGATTTAGCGGCCTTATATGATTACGGTTTAAATAAAGCCAAAATTCACGCTTTTATTTCAAACGGAACTGTTTTTGAAAGTAAAGAATGGTGGGGAACAGACGAAGGTTATACGGCGTTGAGTTTAGGCGATCGTTTAGACGCCGGCGATATTAACGGAGACGGATACGACGACGTCGTTGGATTTTACGATTATTTAGCAAGTACTGCGGAACTTCATGCGTTTTTATCGGACGGCGCCGCATTTACTCTTAACCATGCTTGGAACTCAGGTAAAGGCAATTATAATCTGCTCTCCGTTCAGGATAGAGAAGTTATGGGGGATTTTGACGGGAATGGTTCCGACGAAGCGGCCTTGTTTTACGATTACGGTAAGAAAGACGCCGCGATTCACGTTTTTAGCGGACCGGCTTTGAAAGATTTTGGACAAGTTCCTTATAACGTTCAACCCGGGGAGTGTTACGTAAGGGTATATATTCCTCCAAAATATCAGGATATTACCGAACAAATTCTTGTGGCTGAACGATCTGAGAAATTAGAGATTGTCGATCCGATTTATAAAGAAGTAGAAGAGAAGATTCTCATTAAAGAGGCGTCCGTCAAAATTGTCGAGATACCGGCAGAATACAAGACCGAAGAGGTTAAAGTCCTTGTTAAAGACGCTCAAACTATATGGAAATTATCTAAAGACGCGTCCGGCGCCGAAACTTTATGCAGAGTTGAAGAACCAGCCGAATATGTTACTTTAGAGAAAAAAATTATGGTTAAACCTCCGGAAGCTAAAGAAGAAGTAATTCCGGCGGAATATCAAACAGTTAAAGTCAGTAGAGCCGTACAACACGGATCTTACAAAGTCGTTATTATTCCTGAAGAATACAAAACTATTACTAAAAAAGTTAAAATATCTGAAGGATTTGTCGATTGGAGAAGAGTATTGTGCGGAACTAACCTCAATGAAGCAAAAATCAAAGAAATTCAAAACGCTTTGAAAAATAAAGGTTACAACCCGGGCGTTATCGACGGTAAATTATCGGCCGAGACCTTAGCGGCTATTGAGAAATATCAAACTGATAATAATTTACCTATCGGCGGACTTACTTACGAAACGGTAGAAAGTCTGGGAGTTAAAATTCAATAGTTTTTTTTGTTTAAATAAAACAAGGGGGCGAACGCCCTCTTGTTTTATTTAAGAAAGCGTTCTTTACTTTTTAAAAAACAATATTATATTGAAAATCTTGTATTTAATATAAAAATAATATTAAAATACTATTGATATTTGCTGTAGATTATATTATATTTCTATATAGAGGCGAAAATGAAAAAAGAAAAATACGTTACAACAATATATCTTGATAGAGAAGTCGAAGCAAAATTAAAATATCTTTGCAAAGAGCAAAACCGTAATATAAATAATCTTATAGGTTATTTAATTTTAAAGAATTATCAAGATGTAATTAACAATAATTCTAAGAACAGCTGGGATAATGATACTTTGGATTTGAAAGGATTTTATGATGATAAAAATATTAGAGAAATAGCTTATGAATAAAATTGTTTTAGACACAAATATATTAATATATTCGATAGATAAAAACTCGATTTATTTTGATTTTTCAAATAAACTAATCAACTCTTACGATTGCTTTATAACTTCAAAAAATATTACGGAATTTGTGAATGTGTTGTCAAAAAATAAAAATATTGAGTATAGTTTTATTGAAAAAAAATTTTTAAGTCTCTATAATAATTTTAATATACTATATATAAATAAAAGCAGTATAGAAATATTTAAAAAATTTGTTGTAAAATATAAACCTGTGGGAAATAAAATATTTGATATCGAGATAGCGTCCATAATGTTATCAAACGAGATCGATACAATTGGAACTTTAAATAAATCAGATTTTGAAAACATATCCGAAATAAGAATAATTAGCGCATACTAATCTGAGATTATCAAGTTTATTTAATTTCAAAAATAATATTTTCATCTAGGGCGAATTTGATAAACTCAACGACTTCGGGTTTTGATTTAATATTTAGTTTGGATAAAATAACTTCCAGAGACGTTTTGCCGTCGAAAAAGCTTAGTAATTTTCTCCAACGATTTTGAATACTAAGCGTCGACACTTCATTGTTTTTATTATAAACGACGATCTCATCTTTATTCGGCTTATATAGCTTCACAAAATCATATAACGAAACTTCGCCTATATTCATTAATGAATCTAACGGGTAGTTAAGAGTTACAAACGTCGTTCCGGCGCATAATTTAAAAAATGACGAACCCGCTATTTTGGTTTTTGCGCTGTTGTTTGTATTTGAGCCCGCGATTAACGACGAGTTTAGCGCGCAATTATACTTTATAAAATCGATTATAGGGGACAAAATTGCTTTTTGGTCTCTTTTAGTAAAAATTAATTCGGTAAATTCGCGCTGTAAGTCGCATATATCAT
This sequence comes from Spirochaetota bacterium, assembly GCA_017998755.1. Taxonomy (GTDB): domain Bacteria; phylum Spirochaetota; class GWE2-31-10; order GWE2-31-10; family MWDO01; genus MWDO01. The sequence continues at coordinate 3,469 of JAGOCL010000052.1, forward strand.
TCATTTTGTAATCATTTGTTATATTTTTTAATATTTCATTATTTAACAACAATTTACTATTTTTTTGCGACAGAAATTTATAGAATTCAAGAAAAAAACGCGACGGTTTCATAGAAAGCGTTTCAAGAATAATAAACAACCAACCGACGGCTCCTCCGCGATTATAAAAGATATCGCAAGCTAGCGCTAACTTATCGGCTTGAGACATATTCGCTTTGCTAAATTCGGGCGTAGAAATAACAGAATAAGGCGGTTTATCTAAAAACTTCAAATCATACTGAGCTGATTTATCAAATAGAGCGGTACCGGGAAATACGGATAATCTGAAAATATCTACGTTGTTAGGTTGAAGGTTTATAGCAAAGTCCAAACTCTTTTCAAAGCCCGCAAAACTGTCTTTTGGAAGTCCGTATATAACGTCTAATCCAAATACTACTCCCCATTTGTTTAAGAGACCGATCTTGCGTTTAAAAATATTTGGATCAAGTTTTCTGTTAACAAGTCTAGCTATATCGGGATTAGAACTTTGAAGTCCTATTTGGAGACTGCAGTTTATCGAAGCGAATAGTTTTGCCGTCTCGTCGTCGATAAACTCGGCTCTAACTTCAAAGGTGAAATGAATTGCCGGAGCGATTTTCTGTATCATTTTTAATATCGTTTTAGCTCTTTCTTTATCCGCGTTAAAAGTGGGATCGAGGACAAAAACCTGCGAAACTTTACAGTTTTCAAATAATTCAAGTTCTTTTCTTATCCTATCAAGAGAATATTTTCTGATAATATCAAATCCTTTGGATTCAAAACAGAAATCGCACTTGAACGGGCATCCTCTTGATAATTCCCATACGATACCTTCGTATTCTTTTATATTTATAGTATTTGATAAAAAAGGGGAGGGATATTCGTCAAGATTGATCGGCGGAGAAGTCTCTGTCTCTATAATTTTATCGCCCGATTTTAGAACTAGCCCCGGAGCGTTCCGGTAATTTTCATTTTTGATAATTTTATGCGCTACTTGCGTTATAACTTTCTCGCCTTCTCCTTTTATAATAAAATCTAAAGGCGCGGAATTCAGTAGATTATGAGAATTTATAGTCGCTTCTGCGCCTCCCGCAAATAATATCGCGTTGGAATTAGCGTTTCTGATAATATTCGAGATTTTACAAACTAATTCATAGTTCCATATATATACCGAGAAACCTATCGCATCGGGTTTATATTGCAATATTTTCTCAGAAATATATTCGGGCGTTTGATCCAAATAAAAATCCATTATCAAAGTATTTGTCGTTATTTTTAGTTCTTCATCAGAATCCAGAGCGGCTTTTAGAATCGCAGTGGGAAGCGGCATAGAGAGCGGAGATTTTTTGATATGAATAGATATAAGTAATAATTTCATATTATTTTTTAAACGATTTTTTTTACTCTTCCAATTAAACCGTTTTCAAGTTCAACTTTTATTCCATGAGGATGAGTTGGCGAGTTTGTCAGAATGTTTTTAACAATTCCTTCCGTTAGAGATCCTGATTTCTGATCTTTTTTTAAAACAATATATACGCGAATTCCGGAATGTATATCGGATCGATTTGTTCCATCCATTTTACTCTCCTAAAATTTAAAGGTAATTTAGTAAAAACAATACTTAATAAACTAGTATATATTTCAAAAAAATACAAGAAGAAATATTAAAACTTGACTTTTTTTCCCGACGGAATTATACTTTGTTGTCTGAAATTAAAAAAATAATAATAATTTCAGGTATTTCTACATATATTCAGGAGATTGTTATGGTCGGATTGCAGATGAGATTATATTTATTACTGGGGGCTTTTTTTGCTATTATTTATTTTATAGTATTTATTTTAGGTAATTTAATTGGATTCGGAAACAACTTTTTTTACTTAGGATTTTCATTAATTATGATTTTAATTCAATATCTCATGGGACCAAAAATGGTCGAATGGTCGATGGGCGTAAAATACGTTACCGAATCAGACGATCCCGTTTTGTACCGTATGGTAAAAGAGCTTGCCGAAACCGCTAGAATTCCTATGCCAAAAGTTGGAGTCAGCAACCAGAATATCCCTAACGCTTTTGCATTCGGACGATCGCTAAAAGATGGAAGAGTGTGCGTAACGTCGGCGATAAGAAGACTGCTAAACGACAATGAAATGAAAGCGGTATTGGGACACGAGATAAGCCACCTTAAAAACAGAGACGTTCTGTTTGTAACCTTATTATCGGTTGTCCCCAATATTCTCTATTTTCTCTCTATGAGTTTGATGCGCTCGCGAAGCAACCGAAACGGCGGCTCGCTGGCTCTGGTCGGTATAGCGTCGTTGCTCCTCTATTTTGTATCGAACTTGTTAGTATTATACGCGTCTAGAATCAGAGAATATTTTGCGGACAGAGGCGCAGTCGCTCTCGGGAATAAACCGGAGTATCTCGCTTCGGCTCTGTATAAACTCGTCTACGGATCGTCAAGAATAAGCCGAGACGATCTGAGGCGAACCGAAGGGATAAAAGCGTTCTTTGCCAACGACCCCTCCCGAGCGAAAAAAGAGTTCGCCGATCTGAGACAAGTGGATATCGACGGGAGCGGAACCATAGATTCCGCCGAGCTGGCGAATCTAAACAACCAAAATATCAAAGTCGGCTTTGGCGATAAAATCATGGAATTCATGAGTACACATCCAAATATGTTGAAAAGGATAAAAGCGCTATCGGAGATTAGATAGGAGGATAAGAAATTATTATTGATTTTTCAAAATAGTTTATATATATTGTTTATATTGATTTATTTGGAGTTATTATGCAAGTTACGGTTGATTTGGATTTAAAACAATTAACAAATGTAATTCAAAAATTAGAGGTAAGTGATAAGATTAAATTATTAAAAAAATTAGAAAATGATACATTCGATTATCGTATGAAATATTTAAGAAATAGTATTCCAGAAAATGATATAACCGAAGACGATATAATTAACGAAGTCAAATCTGTTAGAAAAAGATGAAACTAATATTTGACACGAATATTTGGGTAAGCTATTTTATATCCAAATCATTTGATGAAATCCTTGAAATTTTAAATAATGATTATTTTAACGTTATATTTTCTGAAGAATTGATTGGAGAAATTAGAATTGTTTTAGAAAGACCAAAATTTCAAAGGGTAATAAATAAAACTCACATTAAAGATATAATAAATTTAATAATATCGAGATGTTCTTTTTATTATCCTGAAATAGAATTGGAATTATGTAGAGATCAAAAAGACGATTTTCTATTAAAACTCTGTGAAGTTTCTAATGCTGATTATTTAATCACAGGCGATAATGATTTACTGGTATTAGGAAATTACAAGTCTACAAAAATTCTAAAATGGTCGAATTTTATTACTATTTTAAAAGAATATAAATTATTATAGCGGCGTTATATGGGATATGTCGATAGCTTGATCGTCAGTTTTCAAGAAATTTGAGATTAAACAAGAACTTGGTTTATAATTATACGGATATGCTTTATATGGAAAGATAATAATGCTCATGACGTCGAAATTACCGATTACCATTAAGGAGGTTATATGAACGTAAAAATACCATTGATACATCCGGGCGAGATTTTATTAGAGGATTTTCTTAAACCAATGAAAATTAGCGGGTATAAATTGTCAAAAGAAATTAAAATCGATCAAACTCGAATTAGCGAGATTATAAAGGGAAAACGCGCAATTACCGTAGATACGGCAATGCGACTTTCAAAATATTTTGGAAATTCTATTGAGTTTTGGTTAAATTTACAAACGCGTTATGAAATAGAAAAAAATACAGAAAAAATGGCAAATATATTAAACAATATACAAACTTATCATTATGTAAGTACATAAGGGCGAAATTCGCGCAAAACGCGCCGGTAAACGAAGTAAAGAGAAGGGGAGATAATGACTAAGAAATTGAATGAAAATTTAAGTAAAGCTAAATCTGATAAAAAAGATGAATTTTACACGCAATTACCCGATATCGAACGGGAATTAAAGCATTATAAAGAACATTTTAAAGACAATGTAGTTTATTGTAATTGCGACGATCCGCGAGTAAGTAATTTCTTTCATTATTTTTCATATAATTTTGAAAAATTGGGATTGAGGAAATTAATTACAACATGTTATAAAAATCAAGAAATGGATTTGTTTAGTCAAAATAATTCTGAACAAGCGATATATTTAGAGTACGACGGCGATAAAAACAAAAATAACTTACCGGATACGGAAGAAATCGGGATAAAACGTTTAAAAGGCGACGGGGACTTTCGAAGCGACGAGTGCATAGAACTTCTTAAACAGGCAGATATTGTCGTTACAAATCCGCCGTTTTCATTGTTCAGAGAGTATGTGGCGCAATTGGTGGAATATGATAAAAAATTCTTAATAATTGGTAATGTCAATTCTATAACTTATAAAGAAATCTTTAAATTGATTAAAGACAATAAATTGTGGTTAGGAGCAAGTATTCATAGCGGAGATAGAGAATTCGGCGTTCCTATTGATTATCCATTAAATGCGGCGGGTTTTAGAGTCGATGAGAATGGTAAAAAATTTATACGAGTTAAAGGCGTTCGGTGGATTACAAACTTAGAATATGAAGAACGCCACGAAGACTTGATTCTTTATAAAAAATATACTCCTGAAGAATATCCCAAATACGATAATTACGACGCTATAAATGTGAATGTAACAAAAGACATTCCTATGGATTATAAAGGGGCGATGGGAGTCCCGATTACTTTTTTAGATAAGTATAATCCGGAGCAATTTGAAATAATAAAATTTAGAAAAGGCGACGACGATAAAGATTTATCGATAAATGGTAAATACCCATATTTTAGAATTATTATTAAAAATAAACGATTAGGAAGTTGAAATGAAAAATATAAAAGATAATAAAACAATTATTAATGACTTAAAATCGCTTTTGAATTTTCATTTTCCGGAGCTTATAGAAAATGTTATACTTTTTGGTTCGCAAATAGATGGGAAATCTCGAGAATATTCTGATTATGATATATTAATAGTTTTAAGAGAACAATATAACTGGAAATTGGAAAATGAAATTATCGACGTTTGTTATGATATAGATTTAAAATATGATATAGTTACCGATATAAAAGTTATATCTAAAAATGAATTAAACGAGCCCAGAGGAAAACAAACTTATATTCAGAGCGCTTTGACGACAGGGTTATACGCATGAAAGAAGACATAATAATTAATGATATTATTGAATATATAAAAACTAATTAATTGGAAATAATATGAACATTGAACTTAAAGAAATTACGGTAGGCGAATTAACAAGCGGTTATCAAGATAATGAAGAAAACGGCGTCGTCGGTTTTGGCGGGAAATTAGATATACGTCCAAAATATCAAAGGGAGTTTATCTACAAGGATAAGCAGAGGGACGCCGTTATTGATACGATAACAAAAAATTATCCGTTAAACGTAATGTATTGGGCTGTTCGCGAAGACGACGGCTTTGAAGTTATCGACGGGCAACAACGAACTATATCCGTTTGCCAGTATGTAGAGGGCGATTTTTCTTTTAACGGCAGATACTTTCATAATTTGCAAAAGGACGAGCAGGAACAAATTCTGAATTATAAGCTAATGATTTATTTGTGTAGCGGAACGGATAGCGAGAAACTGGAATGGTTTAAAACTATTAATATTGCGGGCGAAAAACTAACCGATCAGGAATTAAGAAACGCCGTATATGCAGGTTCGTGGGTATCCGACGCAAAAAGATATTTTAGTAAAAACGGTTGCGCGGCTTACGGCATTGGGAGCGATTATTTAACAGGTTCGGCGATCAGGCAGGATTATTTGGAAACGGCTATTAAATGGATTAGTAATGACCAAATTGAAAACTATATGGCAAAAAATCAACACGAGCCAAATGCTAATGAATTATGGCTTTACTTTCAAAGTATTATTAATTGGATAAAAGCAATTTTTCCGACATATCGTAAAGAAATGAAAGGTATCGAATGGGGGTTTCTTTACAACGAGTTCAAAGATCAAAGATATGATTCGGCAAAACTCGAAAAACAGATCGTAAATTTGATGCAGGACGAAGATGTTACTAATAAAAAGGGTATTTATGAATATATTTTAACGGGTAAAGAGAAATTCCTCAATATACGAGCTTTTAGCGATAATCAAAAAAGAGAAGCGTACGAAAGACAAAAAGGGATATGCGCTATATGTAATGAACATTTTGAACTCTCAGAAATGGAAGCGGATCATATTACGCCATGGCGCGATGGGGGAAGAACTACTCCCGATAATTGCCAGATGTTATGCAAAGACGATAACAGAAGGAAGTCCGGGAAATAAAATTTTTATTATTTTTGATATTTTATAAAATACGCTTTGCATCCGCTCGAGCGGAGGATTGTTGACTTTTTTTGTTTAATTGTTTAAAATTAAAGAAGTAGAGTAGCTTAGAGCTTTATTAGAAACGGCAAAAGAGTTGGGGAGAGAAGTTCCGATACCTAAAGGACGGAAACTTCTTTACGCTTAATATATCAAAGAGATAAAAAACAAAAATAATGGAGAAAAATAGTGGAAAATAACAACGGACTAATGATCGCGAAAGGGGAGAAGGAGTGTTATCTTTTACCAAAAATGGCTAACAGGCACGGATTAATAACCGGGGCCACGGGTACCGGGAAGACCGTTACTTTGCAGGTATTGGCGGAACATTTCAGTTCTATAGGGACGCCGGTTTTTATGGCGGACGTAAAAGGGGATCTATCGGGTATCAGCAAAGCGGGAGTCGATTCTTCAAAAATGCTGGAGAGGATCAAAAAACTCGGATTGGACGATTTTTCATTCGGCGGATTTCCGGTACAGTTTTGGGACGTTTTTGGAAAACAGGGACATCCCGTTAGGACTACGATTACCGAGATGGGACCGTTAATTATTAGCCGGT
>JAGOCL010000053.1 GCA_017998755.1 Spirochaetota bacterium
GCCTTGTTGTCCGGCGTAAATTCAGTATCCGTAACGTAACTGATTTTTTTTCCATTTTTAGAAAAAACGTATGAAGTTGAGCCTCCCGGGTGTCTCATATCTACGCTTCGTATGGAAAATCCCGCTAATTGGTACGTCTTTTGTAAATCAAGTTTAACAAAAGATTTCACCGCCGGAAGAGATTTAAAGGAAATCGGGAAATGAGCGGGGTGTTGTTGTCTTTCAAGATTTTCGATCATATTGTCGCAAGCGGAATAAAATATTACTTTATTTGTCGGATTATACAACGGTTTGAAGAAAGGCGTCCCGCATATATGATCCCAGTGAAAATGAGAGATAAAAATATGGATAGTTAGGTTATTTGAGTTTAGATATTTACCGCCGAGAACTCTCAAACCGCTACCGGCGTCGATAATTATCTTATCGTTAACTTCCTCATCCTCAATCTCGATGCAAGAGGTATTGCCGCCAGATATGCGGGAAAGTTCTGGAGGTATCTGTTTTATAAACTTTTCAATATCCTTTTCACGGCTTGCTGAATATAAAGCAAGAGTTTCGCGAATTTTTTGTCCATATTCTTCTTGCGTTAACGGCGTAGGGATAGAGCCTCTTGCCCCAAAAACATTGATATTCATACTTTTAAAATATTATTTAAGAGCCAAATCGTAAGAGTCTCTCGCTATTCGTTCTTCCTCGTTTGTTGGAACTACCAATATAGTTACCCGAGAAAAGTCTGTTGAAACGACTCCCAGATGATTGCCTACAAGTTTATTTCTATCGGGATCCAAGTGTATGCCGATACTTTGAAGATTTTTACAAATCCTCTCTCTCATAACAACGCTGTTTTCTCCGATTCCGCCGGTAAATACAAGAATGTCGCATTTAACCATGACTGCGCAGTATGAACCGATATATTTTTTTACTCTATAAGCGAAGGCGTCGATTGCGATTTGACATCGTTTGTTTCCTTCTTTTGCGCCCTTCTCAATATCTCTTAAGTCGTTGGATACTCCGGAAATTCCCAGCATACCGCTTTTCTTGTTGAGAATGTTTATTATATCCTTGATTTCATAACCTTTATCGACTAAATATCCGATTATTGCCGGATCTAAGTCTCCCGATCTGGTTCCCATTATAAGACCTTCGAGAGGGGTAAGTCCCATAGACGTATCGATAGATCTGCCGGCGGCTATGGAAGTAATAGAGCAACCGTTTCCGAGATGGCAAGTTATCAAATTAGTATTCTCTTTTGCTCTTTTACAAAAATCTAACGCTTTAGACATAACGTATCTATGGCTGGTTCCGTGAAAACCGTATCGGCGTATCTTAAACTTTTCATATAACTCGTAGGGGAGAGCGTACATATATGCGTATTCCGGTAAAGTTTGATGAAAAGAGGTGTCAAATGTAGCGGTATGTATAGCGTTGGGAAACGTCTCCATAGCCGATTTGATTCCCTCAATATTCGGAGGGTTATGTAAAGGAGCTAGATCTGAGCACTCCTCAATATCATTGATTACAGTTTTGTCTATAACTACGGAAGCGCTGTATTTCTCGCCGCCGTGAACGACCCTATGACCGACGGCGTTGATTTCGTCTATACTACTTAAAAGTCCGTATTCTTTATCAAGAATAGCCTGAACTACTTGCTTGAAAGCGGCTTTATGGTCTTTGATTTCGGTTTTTTTTTCAAATTTCTTTCCGTCTTTAATTTCTTGTTTTATAAAGGAGTCTTTAGCTCCGATTTTCTCAATAATTCCTTTAATGAGATTTAATCCTTCCGGCATCAAAAATAGTTGATATTTTAACGATGAAGAGCCGCAATTAATAACTAAAATTTTTTTGTTTGTCATATTTTCCTTCCAATTTGAGTTTTAAGATTATTTATTCAGATAATTTTAAATACTTACGCAGAAGATCAAAAAAAGGAAACTGATTTTGAGTAAAATATTTAAAGTTATCTAAAACATTACTTGAAATTTACAATCATTATATCAAAGTAAATAATTTTGTCTATCAAAAAATTAAATTATCGGTTTCTTGTAATATTATTTTTTTGACAAATGTTTTCCAGTCCGCACTTTGAACAAAACGGCGATACGGGAACGCAAACAGTCTGACCGTAACTGACTAAATAGTCGTTAATTATTCTCCAAAAACGCTCGGGTAATAACTTTAATAAAGCAAACTCCGTCTCCTCCGGCGTTTTTGTATCTACCCATCCTAGTCTGTTTGAGATTTTGTGGACGTGCGTATCTACGCATATACCGGGTTTTTGATAGCCGAGTATCAAAGTCAAATTTGCCGTTTTTCTTCCGACGCCCGGGAGTTTTAGAAGTTCGTCCATAGTATCGGGGATATTTCCGTTATTATTTTCTATGAGAAGTTTAGCGATAGATTTCAGATTTTCCGCCTTAGTTTTATAAAATCCGGCTGGGTAAATCGTCCGAGCAATTTCTTCTACATTCATATTATTTAACGCAAAAATATCCGGAGCTTTTTCAAACAATCTTTGAGACGCTTTGAGAGTAACTTGATCTTTTGTACGAAGACTGATAATTGTCGATACAAAAATATTAAAGGGCTTTTTGAGAGTATTAGAAATTAATGTTACAGAAGGAGCGGTAGTTTTATCGTAGTTGGTTTTCAGGATTTCGACGATACCTTCAAAGTCATATAGGGATTCGGCCATTCAATTCTCGATTGTCGAAAGTATTTTTCTGAATTCGTCGGGGATAGGGGCGAGCTTTTTTGTCGCCAGATCGATTGATACCATTTCGATAACCGCTATATTTGCCGTTAAATTGTCTTTCTTTACATTATAATGCAGATCGAACCTATATTTATCGATATTTTTAGCGGTTAGTTCTATATTTATCTTATCGAGAAAATATAACTGGCGTTTGAACTGAATATTAATATTCCTAAGAACTATCCCGAAAGTTAAATTTGTTATATCAACATTATTATCCAGAAAGAAATGAACTCTAGCCCGCTCAAAATAGTACAAAATTTTAGGATGATGAATTATTCCGTAACTATCAATATCTTCGAATTCAACGGTAATGGGGTAGACGTACATATCATTGACCTCTAGTTCCGTAGAGGAATTTGGGTTTCCAGTATTTATCGGAAACGTTATCAATCATAACTTTTCCGTAATAGGAATTTGCATTGATAAATTTATAATCGCCCAAATATAGCCCAACGTGAGTTATAAAATTACTCGTAGGATAAGTGTTGATAAAGAAAAGCAAATCCCCTTTTTTTAATTCGTCTATACTTGGGATTATGATGCCGTATCTCCCTTGTTCGTTAGCGCTTCTTGATATATCAATCTTGAATTCTTCCATAACCAGTTTAGTAAGCCCCGAACAATCCACTCCATTCCAGCCGTAACTTCCGCTAACGTAAGGAATTCCCTGATATTTTAGCGAGCTGTCGGCAATCGTTTCAGGCGGATATCCGTTTAAAACCAGCGGTCTCTCGATCCCCTTCACAATGTAACTGTTAAATTTCTCAAGGGTTTTTGAATCTTTGATCGTGTTTATCAGCGCGTCGAGCCCGGATATGGGGCCGGTCGTTTCGTTTGAGTTAGTATTGTTTTCCGACGTATAGCCGTTCTCTTTGTCGCTAATATTTTCAGTTACAGAGCTATCTTCATCGTTTTTCCATTCGTTATTTGTTTCATTATAGGCGAAAGAGTCGTTATTTTCGGAGTTTGAGGTTATATTATCTTCGTTTTCAGAGTAATAAGTTTCATTATTTTTGTAATTCTTATTCGAATAATCTTCTATATCAGACTCGGCGTAATTTTTGTTATTTTTATTACTTTTATTGTTTGATTTATTTTCATTATTGCCCTTATTAGACGATTTTCCTTTGTTACCTTTATTTCCCTTATTTTCTGCAAAATTTTCTTTATTTTCGTCTTTTTCATTTTTTTTAGCTTCAATTTTGTTGTTTGTATTCTTCTTTTGATAATCGATCTTATGCCAAGGAGTGTAATAGTAATAAATATCGTTGACATAGTCGTATAACCCGTGAGATATTCTAAAAACCGGAGCGCTTATTATGTCGGTTGGTAGAGAAAATTCAACGTATTTACCGGTAACGGCGCTAAATTGAGGAACTTCGGTTGAATAACTGTACTCGTTAGAGTTATAATTAAAAATATAGCCTTTTTTGGAATATCTTGCGTTTATTGATATATCGGCTTTCGAATCGTTATTTATATCAAAAAGGACGTAATAAATGACGTTATTTTCATTATCGACTAGCGAAGTATTAGTAAGAAAATAAAAAACGTTGTTTTTTTTGTAATAATAAGCGCTGTTGTCTTTAAGCGATTTATATTTAACGCTTCCCCAGTCTTCTATCGATCCGTCTACAGTAATCGTTGAATTTGCAGTCTTAACGTTGTTTCCGGTAAAATTCTTAATCGCTACGTCGATATTTTTTTTGTCGTCTTTTTTATTTTTGTTGTAGTTCAAAAAACTCCACATTGTACTTTCAAGATTTTCAAAATTCTTTGAGTCCCATATCCCAAAAGAGACTTTAAACATCTCTTTAATGATAGATTTGGGTATCCGGAATTCGACAACTTCGCCAATCGAAGATAGCGCCCCTTTTGCTTTTAGTTCCGAAACAATGTTTCCAAATTCGTCAACTTTTGATATTTTGAGCTTTTGTTTATTATTAATATCTATATTAATATCCGCAATTTCGTTAAAATCCGTATCAATGTTCACATAGTATGACAAATCCTTGTTTCTTGACGGTTTATCAACGCATTTTATCATGAAATATAGGTAATTTTTATCTTTTTTCCAAAATACGCTTTTTATATCAAGCGATTTGTCTTGCGAACCTACGGAGTCTTCGATCGTAAAATATTCTGTAAAATCCCAATCTAAGGAAGAACCGTCTATATCGATATCCTCGCTATAAGATGAAAATGATAAAAGAATAGTAGAAGATATAATTATTAATAATTTTTTGATAGACATAAATTCCTCCTATAAAATACCGGCGCAAAAGCCCGACGATAAAGTAAAAACAAAATCCGAAAAATGTTTGTCTGCTTCCGAGAAAATATTATATCCCGTTAAATCAAATTCATCAATAATTTTAATAATTATTTTTTTGAATTAATAATTTCGATCAGATAATCTTCTATATCGATATCGTTTTTCACTTTCATAGATTTGATAACGGCGTTACCGCTTTTATCCAGGGCAATAACGATATATGGCGATAAGTCCTGAAATTCAAAATTTGACATTTTATCTACCTCTAAGGCGAATTCCTCTTGAAGGTAATACTGATCAAAACTAAACGATAATCTCAAATCTTTGTTATATGAGTAAAAATAATCAATTCTAGCTTTCATAAACAAAACGTCGTCTTGAGGTTTAGATAATACTACGTCTTTAATAATATGAAAATTCTCCTTTTTTTCAAGGAGACAATATACGTCTTTAAATTTATGTTTTTCAATAATATCGGAGGATACGTCTTTTAACGTTTCCATATCGGATATGTTTACAGACTCGACGGCAAAACTCAGACGTATGTATCTCCCCTTAAACGGATCGTAAGGATCGTATGGTCTACACTCAAGATATACTATTCTATCTTCCGCCTCGGCTTCTTTAACGACTTTTTTAGCGTTAGCGATCATTGATATTAGGATAGATAATTGACTTATAGATAAAAATATAATCAAAATAAGCGTAATTGATTTTTTCATTTCATTTCCTCCATTTTCTTTTTATTCCTTTTTGAAAGTACGATATTTAAAATCAAAATAAATATTCCGCAAAAAGTAAAAACGACTCCTCGAGATAGAATATCCATAGATTCGTCGAAAAATCTTGATAAAATTGCGATAGTAAGAAAAACAGCCGCTCCGTTCGCTATAAGAACCGAATTTGCTTTAAACGATAAGTAAAAAGAAAATAGGCAGAATACAAGAATATAGAGATTCATTATCCATTTGAGAGCTTCCGGCGCGATGCTTCCGGCTCCCGTTATATTAAAATAATAAATTATTAATATTATAATCGGAAGCGCCGGCGCTATATAATGAAAGAGTTTTTTTTGTTTAATAAAAAAAACGTATGGGGAAAAAGAAAGCGCGATAAAGAGAATCAAAGAAATTTGTTCTAGTATTACGTCCGGTAAAGAAACTGAGCTAAATCCTCTAAAATTAAACTCTCCGCCGGCGCCTGAAAAAGTAGCGGCAAACGCTAAGATGGCAATTCCGAGAATTCCCGTTTTTTTAATAATTCCAAATCTTTTTAGTTGGATTTCATTTTCAAAAAGCTTCCCTAACGAGTATAATGAAGAAAATAGGAGCGTTAGCGATAAAAATAATATGCCGGAGCGATCGTCTGAATCCAAACCCGATTCAATAAACTTTACCGCGACGGGCAGGAGTAAAAAGAATATCAGAGAATTCTGTAAAACGCTCGATTTTATTCCTCCTCTCCATCCGACGTAAAAATATCCGGCCGTAACGATTAACAATGCAAGCGATACTATCCGGCTTACGGTTACGGCCGTCAGTAAATTATAAGAGCTCAAGAGGTAGAGAAACGTAACGGCAAGCGTAGATGCGCAAAAAAATAATATATTTGGAGTAATTTTTTTGGGACGATAGAATTTCTTAATAAATATGTATACGTTAAGCGCTATCAAAATAACGGCGGCGCCGTAGTCAAATATCGAGGCGTATTCGTTAAATCTGCCGCCGGCCCGATAGAAATTCCAGCCGATATTTTTCCAGAAATACGGATTGATCAATAAAGATACGATTGTATATGCGCCGACAGTTCCGGTTATTTTAAACGGCGAATAAAAAATATTTCTTTCCTTATTTTCCAAGAAACTTCCAACTAAAAAGAATAGAACAAATAAGTTGAAATAAACTGGAATCCAAAGTCCGGGTACGGCTTTTTCTAGCGCCACTCCGAGAGTAGAGACTAAAGTAGCGATAAGAAGATATTTTACGTAAAGTATCCGATGAACGTTTTTTTCTCGCTCCTCCATAATGTAAAATGGTATTATAGAAAAAAATAGAGGATAAAATAATATTCCGACCCCTTCTGTCGATTGCGAATAGATAGTATGAGTTACGATCATTACAAGAAATAGAGTAAAGGATGAGAGCGATCTAAGAATATAGGAGATAAAAAGCGTAGATAAAGCCCAAATCAGCATAAAACTGCCAAAATTGGAAGGAAGTTTGTAAATCTGACCAATAAATGCAACCATTCCGCCAAAAAGAACCGCCCAGAGCAATCCTAGTCCTTCAGACAAACCTTTAGTCATTCGCTCTTTTCGAAACGCGGTAAAATATAAAGATAAAACTTGAGGCGTTAGTAAAATCAGAAATGCAAAAAAGGTTTTTACGCTTCTCGGTATCGCCCGCCAATTATATGCGATTAGTAAGATTATCCCTCCGGATATAAAAATTGACGAAATTATACTTAAAATGATAATAACGGCTCTAAATCCTCGATTTTTATTTTTTTCATCATTTTGATTTTTTATTATGTCGATTTGCCGGCGGTAATATTCTGTAATTTTATTTTCCGTAGCGTCGTCTATGATACTATTCTCTTTTAACGCCGATAATTGGCCTAAAAACCAATATATCTTGTCTAAAACTCCTTTCATATAATCCTCCAAAACTCTAAGAAAACGGCTTAAACTTGATTATTTATTATACAATATAAATAAAAATATTAAATATAAATATCAGTTTAAATGTTATAAATTTCTTTATAATTAAAACCTGATTCGATTATTTGATTATTTATGCACTTTAAGACTATCTTATTAGCGTTTATTAACCCTGTATTATACTCGATTTTTCCATAAAAGATCGTTACTCCGCTAAATAGGGTATATTCGACAATGATATATCTATTATTTGCCGGATAAAGAAGGTTTTTAGCTTCTTGAAGTTCTCTTTCGACGTTTTCAATATCGTCTTTATATCTTTCAACAATTACGATAATTTTGTTTAGTTTTTCAGTATTTTCTTTATTATTCCAGTTTGATTTTAAATCTTTCTCAGTTTCATTTTTTGTATCGTTTAGCTTTATAAGCATATCTTTTTTTTCCGTTAATTCGGTTTTCAGCTTGTCGATAAGACGGAATTTTATAGGATCGATACCGATAATTACTTCTGTTTTTAACTCGGTGGAGCTTCCAAGTTTTTTCAGACGTAAACTACCTCCTAAAACCGTTTTACCGCCGATTAATTCAGCCCTTTTTCCGACAAGAATTATATTGTTTTTTACTTGTAAGTTGGAATTCATTATAGATTCTTCTACGAAAAGATTAGAACCGCATATAATATTAGAACTTTCAATGAATCTTGAATATAAATCTCCTTCGCACTCAATACTTCCATCGTTTGAACCGTTAATTCCCGCTTTTAAAATTACGTCGGCTCCGGCGATTAGTTTAACTTTTCCAATTCTTTCGCCAACCTGTATGGAACCGCGGGCTTTAACGGTAAAACCGTCGGAAATTGTTCCGGATATAACGACGCTCCCGTCAAAATCGATATTTCCCGTCGAATAATCGACGTTTCTAAAAGAAGCGATAGGAGAAACGGTAACAATGCCTGATTTTAGCATTACATGCCCGTCAATTAATGAAACGATGGTTTTTTTATCTTCGTCGTATTCAGTATTCTCGCCAATTAAAATTTGAGATTTAATTGCTTGAACAAACGGAATACGCTCTCCGAAAATATTAGTACCGTCTTTTCCCGCCTGAGAGTCTTCAACTTCGGCAAGAACGTCCCCTTTTTTTACGTTTTGTATAAAATTAAGTTCTTTCAAATTTATTCTATCGTATTCGTCTATTAAAAACGGTTTGCCCGGATTTGTATCAAAATTATATTTCAAACTATCCGGTTTAGGGTTTATGGGTTCGATTCCGCGAACGACGACAAACTCGTTATTATAATTTTTATTTTTTATAATACTTTTTATCATCTCTCCGTTTATACCGAATACTATGCTTCTCTCCTTAAGCGAAGATAAAATATCCCCCTCCTTGACCTCGTCGCCCCCTTTTTTAGGCGGAATGATAACAATAGACGCGCTCATTTTATCTTCGCTAATCTTTACGGTTATTGTCGCTCGAAAATCTGCCCCTTCGGGCCAATCTGTTAGTTTTTCGGGAATTCCCGTCGCTCTATCAATTATATCTTTAATATATAGATTTGATATCCATTTAATATTAAGAAGTTTCATTCTATTTAAAACTTCTTCGCTGTATACGGGTTTTCCCGAGCCTTTTGGAGGATAAATAGTAAGATAAGCGGCTCCGTCTATATAATTAATCTTGAAATAACCGTTAATATTTTCTAATAATGACGATTTATCAGACTCTGATTTTTCCTTTAGAAAAAATTTTGCCTTGATAGAATTTTGAGAGCTCTCTAAAATTTCATAATCTAAAAGAGATTTGTCGGTTTTTAAATAAGTACTACCTTTTAAAATAGCTTCATCTAGGCTTGATGCGACGATAACAACTTCTTTTTTGTTATTAATCATGAGCGACCTTAGTTTATAAGTAGAATGTAATTATTCTAATTGAATTATAAAAAAAGTCAAATTATTATTAACAAAAATACGTTCCTACGGATATGAAAACTCAATCGGTCGGAAGAATTCGTTGTAGTTTACGACGACGTATGGGCGGTTTAGAGGGAATTCCCGTTTTTCATTATCAAATATCAACCGCCCCATTTTTTTCAATCCATTCAATTTCATAATTTTCCAAACGTCATAGCTCTTAATTCTTTTATTATGAGCTTTTTTCTTAGATTGATTGTTTAAATACATAATAAAACTATTTATATCTTTATATTTATCAATATTTTCAACAAAATAATCGATAATTCTTCTGATTACGTAGGCCATACTGTAACCGTTTGAGTCGTCATATATTTTTTTTAATAAAAGATAAACTTTATAGTCTATACAAATGTGTATTTTTTTATCCCATGATATTTTTTCATAAACCGGAATAGCGTCTTTAATCATTGAATAATAATTTTTTAAGAATGGATACATAAGATTTAGAATCTTTGCAATAATTGTAGAAATTCTCTTAGAATTAAAGCGTTTTTTACATAATTCTGCTTTTTCTCTAATATCTTTACCAATTACTATAGAAAAATCGTATTTCATATTGTTTCCTCGATATTTTTTTTCTTTATATATAATTAACAATAAATTTTTGATTTTGGTTTACAAAATTAAGAAATATTTTTCAAAATATTTCACCGAACTAAAACGGTAATTCCCGTTTTTAATTAATTGAAATCCTAATTAAAATATGATAAAATATAGATCGAGGAGTCTGAAATGACTGAGATTATTACAA
>JAGOCL010000054.1 GCA_017998755.1 Spirochaetota bacterium
TAACAAAAAATAACAAAATCGGAGTCGTCGCAACCGAGTCGACAATTAAACAAAATTATATTCAAAATTTGATAACAAAATTTGCCAAAAATAAAGAAGTGTTTTTAAAATCTTCGCATAAATTAGTCGAAGCCGCAGAAAATTTTTATCCGACCGATACCGTAAAAAAGATTGTCGCGGAAGAATTGTCGTATTTTAAAGAAGCGGGTATAGATTCGCTAGTATTAGGTTGCACGCATTACTCGTTTTTATTTGAAGAAATAGAAGATTTTTTCGGCTCCAATGTAAAAATTATCGACTCAAGAGAAGGGGTCGCTAAAAGAATAAATTCTGTAGCTCCCGCTTCGGTATTTAGCGATAATCCCGAAAAAATACTATTTTTAAGTAAGATTGATAAAGAAACGCTAAAAAAGTATACTAAATTCAATGAAATCTTAAATATCTTCCGTCTAATTGACTTTAAAGAGATACGTCACTTCAAATCGTAGGGATAAATAATCTCGTTTATACACGTTATACCGCAAGTTCTCAATTTATTTATAACGTTTTTATATTCATTTTCATCAATCGGGCCGTAAAGTATTCTTATTTTCTGACCGCCGGTTTTAATATGCTCAAAAAAGGTAATCTTTGTCTGTAAACTTTCTCCTTTTTCGTTATAAAACAATTTTACTCCGTCGTTCTTATTTATATGATCAAATATTAACGATAGCTTTATCTTTGAAAAATCAAGCGAGTTATCTGTTAATACGTCTTCTACGTTTAGGTAATTATCGGTATAAATCTGCCCGATAGATTATACAAGAAGATATACCCCTTTGGAATTTATTATTTCCGAATAACTTTTAAATTCAAAATTTTTCAATAATATTTTTTTCTCTTTTTTAAAAGAATAGCCGGTTAAACATTCGTCAAATAGTATCGTTTTATCGTTAATTCCGGATTTTATTTCATCAAAAATTAACTCGGGAGAAATAACTTTTTTTTCCGAAACAATTGTCGCGCCCTCTCCGACTAACGAACTCAAAAAAGTTACTTCAAATTCCATTTTTTTTGTATCTTCCGTTAAAAACGGTTTTACATAATATAATTGAGCGTAATCGTAAACAGAATGGTCAACTATATTATCGTAATAACTTCTCGGATCTGCGCTTATCGCATCTATATCTTTTATTCTTGTATTTGATTCAACTAAATCAAATTTTCTATTAGAGTTTGTTTCGACAAACTCTGTTAACATAGTCCTAAAATCAGTCTGCGACCAATTTTTATATGCGCTATAATCGATATCCATTTCGACTAAACTTTTTAGTTCTTTCCCCCACGACAAAATAGATTTAATATCAGTTATTTTTTTATTTTTCAATATTATGTCTAATTTCTTTTCTACGTCCTCAAAGCCTTTTACGGCGTCCGTTGAAGAATCGTTTTTATTTGGATCAGAGTTCGTCGTCCCCAACGAAACCAAATACTCCATTCTTTGAGAATATCTATTTTTAAACGGTTTTATAGCTATAGTCATCCCAAAATCTTTTTTATTTTTTGAAATTTTATCGTTATACATTTTAGGTTTTTTTAGAAAATCTTCGTACCCTTTTTCTTTTATTATAACTTCGTATTCTATAGAAGTATTATGTTTTGATTTTATATAGTTTTTAACTTTATTTATAAAATTATCGCATTTTTCATTTTTTTCGACGGAATTATCTACGACTATAACAACTTTTTCTTTACAACCAGATATACCAAAAATCAAAATAATTAAACATAAAAAACTAAAAGTTTTCCAATTATATTTACTTTTTTGAAAAAAAACTTTTATCCTTGTCAACATTATCTATACTCCTCCAAAACTTCTTGATTTACCATAAACGCGTCTTCGGCTAATACGTAAACGTTTGGCAGACAACTTTCCGCAGTTTCATAATCAAACGGTCCTAACAACAGCGCTAAGAACTTATCTCCATCGATACTTTTGTACGCTACTTTTGGGTTGTTTTCAAAATTTTTACCGAATTTATTTTTATATTCTGCTATAAAGAAATCGCCAAAGCATTCAATATAATATACGTTCTCTTTTCTTAATCGATAAGACGCTATTTGAATATAAAATAAATTTGTATCGTCTTTTTTTATGGATTGAAATTTTATAGGTAAATAACCGTTAAGATCTTTTATATTTTCCTGATTTTTGTTATTTTCTATATTTGCAATTTCAATTTTATCAGTAGTTTCGTCGATTTTATCCATAGTCGCTTCGATATTATTCGGACTTATATTGATTTTATCCGTAGTTGAATCATATTTATTATCCAAAAGAGCTTCTATTTTATCTTTTGTTTCTATTTTACCGGTAATATCGCTTGTATTTTCCACAACCGATGTAACGACGTCTTTATCTTCAATTTTCGTCAAATCTATATCAACGTCGATATTATTTTTAATTTCCAAAGCATCGGGAGAAGTATCTTCTGATATTATCGGATTTTTCCTTTTTCCAACCATATCTCTATTAAACTCGATATAAGGAATCGAAGTTTCATTTTTTTGAAAATATTTTATATCCGAAATATATTTTTTAGATTTTGGGTCAGAAAACTCTACGACGACTTCGTCCGTTACGTAATTAACCAATAAAGTCCTTTCGTCTTTCTCATACCAATACGCGACAAACGAATATTTACCGTAATCCAAATCGCTAAAAAATATCGGCGTCTCCCCTATCTCTTTATATTCGCCGTCGTTATCTGAATATATGGGATCAAGTATTTTGTATTTTATTTTAGTCCTGATCGGAGACGACAATATCGCAAACGACGTTTTATTGAAATCCGGTTTAATATAAAGAGATCCGTCTTCTAGTATTTCAGCATTTGGATATTCATAACTAATTTTCTTTACCGTTTCGAGAGCTTTCATATCTGAAGATAAGTCGCAATTGATCAAAGTAGTCGGATTTTTTAGATACTTCACGGCAAAATCTTTACCAATCAAGCTTATTTTTAGTTTTTTATCGCTATTCTCTTTAATCGAAATAGATAACGGCGATTTATCGTATCTATTTACGTCGCCGTCGTCGTATGAATATTCCAAATTATAGAGATTTTTATCAAATTTAAAATCTATATGATAACCGTCGTCTACAAATATCAACTCCTGTTCGTACATCGTATCCCACACCTCGGCAAAATGGATAAATGTGTCAGTTTTCTCTACTTTGTCTACGACGATTGAATCAAGAATATATCTTTCTTTCTCGCTAATCGTATCGATTTTATACGGAGCAAGCCCAACGATTATATCGTTATTTATCGGAATAACAAAAGAATTTATACTATCAATATTTTCTGAAACGCTAACGTTATTTATGTCGTCTTTTTTTATAAGTTTGACATTAATTTTATAATCGTCCGTTATAGTCGTATAACTCCCATTGGCGTTTTTTATTTTTCCCAAAAACTTTACCTTTCGCATTCTTTCTTTCAACATAAAATCTTCGCCGTTATAATCTTTCAAAAAATAAATATTAGTACCCGGACTTCGCGCAAACTTTTTCTCAAGGTTATTCTCTTTTATCTCTTTCGGCAAAGCTTTAGAAGGTTCGTAGACCGCTACGGCGTCGTCGTCGTCAAAATAAACGCCAAACGAATAAATCGGTATATTAATTGTACTTCCATTAATAATTTGAGGTTTATATAAAACTATTTTATACTTATAATCGACTATATTTCTCTCATTTGGCGACTTTTTAACCAAAAAAATATGAGCGGCGCCATTCTCAATTTTTGACATTATATAGTCCGTATTATTTTCATCGGTTTTATCGTTATTTTCAGGAAATACTTTTAATAAGAGATCTTCGGGGCCAAATCTGAAAAATATAAGTCTATAATCTTTCTGAAGATTTCCGGTAAATAAAAGAAAAAAAGCGCAGAGAGAGATTAATTTTATAACCTTCTTAGCAAAACCATAATAATTATTTAACACAATAATCCTCGATAAAATAAAAGTTCTTTAAATTATCGGATAAGGATATATTATAACTTAAATAGTCTCCGGTCTAAAATATTTATTTTTGACTTATAATCAATAAAAATATATAGAAATCAAGTATTAAACGATGTATTTATTTTTTGAATTTTGTTAATAATAAAATCAAGAGTTTTTTTTGAAGCTATAAAAGAGATATTCTCAATTTCTTCGTCGGAAGAATAATCCGGGTATAAATAGTCTTTGATTACTAACTCAAACAACATTTTATTCTGCGATACAAAACTACTCCGGTATTTTGATATATACTCTTCCCATTGGAAAATATTCATCGATCTCCGAATTTCGTTTAGCGCCTGAATATCTTCTCTTATAATCTTAGCTCTGTAATCTTTTATAATATAAATTATTTTGCTATCTTTTATTCCAAACATTGCCTTATATATTACTCTATTTTTTTGATATTGAAAACCTTTTTGTTTAATAATAAATATTTACTTTTATAATTTTTTTTGGTAAAAATGATTATAACAATTTGGGAGATTTTATGAACAAAGATTTGATAACTATTGATAATTACTCGGATACTATAGGTATTTTTAATATGAAAGATACCGTTAATAAAAACACTTTTACCGAAGAATTTATAGAAGAAATGATTCTTACACTAAACGAGGTCATAGAAAATAAAAACTTTAAAGCTGTGATTTTTAAAGGCTTGCCCGATATTTTCTGCGCCGGAGCGGCTAAAAGCGAATTGATGAAACTTTTTAAAGGGAATTTATCAGTAAAAGACCTTGTTTTATCGGAATTGATTTTGCAAATTCCAGTTCCTACTATCGCCGCAATGGAAGGAGGAGCCGTAGGAGGAGGTCTTGTAGTAGGACTATGTTGCGATATGATAATTATGTCTGAAAGAATGATGTACGGCGGCGGTTTTACAGATCTGGGATTTACCCCCGGTATGGGCTTTACGCGATTTCTTCAGTCTTTAGTAGGAGAATTTATTGCAAACGAAATGATTTTTACGGGAAAACTCTATAAAGGCAGATACTTTGATCATAAGTCGCTTGTTAACTACGTTTTACCCAAAGACGAAGTTATGCCTAAAGCGATCGAATTAGCTCAAATTATTTCGGAAAAACCGCGAGGAACAACCGAAATTCTAAAATATTCTATGAACTTAAAGAAAAGACAACTTCTTCAAGAAGCTCGAGTCCATGAAGATTTTATGCATAAGATATCCTTCAACCAGCCCGAGGTCAAAAGTATCATAGAAAAGATGTACACTAGTAAATTATTATAGTTTCTTATTGATTTTTTTTAATATTAATTATATAAACATAAAATATATTTTATAGAAGGAGATGTTTTAATGACAAAAGATCAAGTTTTTTCAGTTTTAAAAAAATATATCATGGAACAACTGGAAGATGAAGTAGAAGAGAAAGATATTGTTATGACAAAATCTATGGTTGATTTGGGGGCTAACAGCCTCGATATAGTTGAAATCGTTTCAAACACAATGAGAGAATTAAAAATAAAGATTCCAAGAGACGAACTTGCTAAAATTAACACTATGGACGGTTTAGTAGCTAGAATGGCGGAATATACCAATACTAACGCGTAATATAATCTAATGCTTCAACCAAGTCCGGCTAGAACCGGGCTTTTTTTTATTAATAACTTTAAATAGCCGCGAATTCCCTTTTAATATTGTTTTGACAAATTTCATATTTTTTTATATAAAATATTTAATTAAAATCTAAATTCAGTAGAGTTTTTTTAATAAATATTCCCACGGAGAGAAGTATGAGCGATTCCGCAAAAAAAAACAAATCCTATATTAAAGATAAAATCAAGATATCGCATATTTTTTATTCATTTATCGGATATTTAACTTTTATCAGCGTAAATCTGGTATTACTTGCTTTAATGCCGTTTATTTTCATAATTTCTTTAATATTCGATCAAGATAAAGTGTTGTTTTCTTACGCTATAAAGTTATTTTACAGGATTTTTTATTTTTTAAATTTTCCGCAAAGACATAAAATTAAGATGAACGGCCTCAAAAAGCCTCAAATAGGTCAAAGAAGGATATATATTCTCAACCACGCTTCTATATTCGACGTTATTCTCATGTCTATTTTACCCGGAGCTATAAAAGGAGTTATGAAAGAGTCCTATGTGAGACTTCCGCTAATCGGCTGGATCGCGGTTATATCTGGAAATATTATTTTAAGAGAATATATGGACGCCGGCGAGCAATACGACTTTTTTGTGAAATTACAAGAAAAGCTAGAAAGAGGTATCCCGATAGTTATATATCCCGAAGGGACGAGAAGCAAAGACGGGAAAATTGCAAAATTCCACGACGGAGCTTTCAAACTCGCTTTAGACGCCAAAGCCGACATTGTTCCCGTCGTTTTTGACACTTGGAACATTATCAGACCGGGGGCTTATTGGATCAGAGACGTTATAACGTCTTTTGACGTTTTGGATACTATCCCTTACGATAAGATCAAAGATAGGAGTTATCGCGAAAATGCCAAAATCATAAGAACTATGATGATCAAAGGACTGCTTGATTTAAGGGATAGAAGGCGATCTTCAGAAAAAAATTATTATAGGAAAGCGGATTTATACGAACAAATCGACAACGAGATGCGGGAAGAATACAAAGAGCTTGAAAAAAAATACTCTTATGAAATAGAGAAGGCCGAATAGTGACCTCCGAATTAAACATTTTAACCGGTATCGATATAGTAAAAAACTCAAGAATAAAAAGGTTGCTTGAAAGAAATCCCGACGCGGCAAAAGATATATTCTCTCCATTAGAGATAGAATATTGCTCAAAAAAGAGATTTTGCGAACAATCTTACGGAGCGAGATTTGCCGTCAAAGAAGCGATAATAAAGGCTCTTGATCTTGGCATTTTGTCGGTTGAATTACCAAAAATTGAGATGGTTAATACCGATACAGGCAAACCAATAATAAATATCCATTCAGACAAAGTAAAACAAAAAATATATTCCGTTTTAGGTAAAGACCGATATACTATAAAAGTTTCGGTAACGCACGAGAAAGAATATAGCGTCGCTTCCGTAATAATATATTGATTATTTCTCTCTTACTATATCAAATTTTCTATAATCTGAGCCGGCGTATTTATAAATAAATCCGGTAAAATTGAAGTAAAATAGCGAAAAACAAAGAACAAATAAAAAAATATAAGCGGGAATTTTGACTAACGTAGCCGCTTTCTTACCGGCGTCTATTAAAAAGTTTAAGATAAAGAAAAATAAAAACCAAAATGGAAACATTGTAACTACCCAGAATTCTCTATAATCCGGCTCCCACCACAACGAAAATGCCGAATAAATCGTAAGGAATAATAAGTTAGCGAGAAATAGATAATTATATTTTTTAAATAGCGCCTGAAAAAATATAATCGTTGAAAACAAAACAAACACAAAAATAAATCCAATCATATTAGGTAAAATAGAATTAGGCGAAATCGGATTTTTGAAATCAGCTTTCAAATCTTGATTTTTAAATTTTTGAGGTTGAAAAAAATAGTTTGAAATACCTCCCGACGCTTTTTTAAGCGTCGAGTCGTCGGACAACCCTTTCCCCCAATGATCAATTTTAGTGTATAATATCAGCCAATTAAAAAAATAAGTAGAATCTTTTATACTGTTAAAATTAGAAGCTTTGTTTTTATCAAAAGTGAGTCCTATTTTCACAATTCCAACGTAATAATAACCGCTTACAACAATTATTAAAAATACGCTAAAATACAATAAAAAATATTTTAAATCCTTAATGTGAAATTTATCAAATTTTTGAAAAGAAAAACGGCTTTTTGTATAAATAAACTTTATATCCTCGGAAACATTGTAAAAGTTCCTATAAAAATATTCAGAAAAAAAATAAACAAAGAAAATCACGATCAAAAATAAAACGTTTGATTGATGGAAAAATATATTTAACGAATGATATATGCCTAAAAATACTGAAAATAGCGCTTTTTTTTTGACAAATGGATAATTTATTACAATTAAAAAAAGTATCGCCAAAGTTACGCTATGAATTATAGGCGTATCGTTAATCTGAGAATACATCCAATATGCGGCTGTAAAAGAAATTGAAACTACAATTAACAAAGATAAAAAATACTTTTTTGAAATTTTGTATAATAAGAAAAAAAGCGCGCCCAAAGCTATAGAGCTAATTATCAAATTCCTCAATTGCAAAATTGGCATAACCTTCCCGGAATAACCGTTTTGTTTTAATGTATCGTACATCGACTTGCCAAGCCAATCAAAACCGATATGGTGAGGGTTGTATAAATATTCGGGTAGCCCTAGTCTGACGTAATAATCATAAGTTAAAACGTCGCCCTTTTCGTCGACCCATTTTGAGAGATAGTTGAAATTGAAAAATAAATAAAAAATAAATATTATTAAGGCCGTAGAAATCGCTAAAACGAATTCGGGGACGTTAAGTTTTTTGTAAACCAATTTTTATTTTTTCCATTATCAGAATATTTTTTTCTTTAATCGATGGAATGCCATTAATTTTTATTAATCCGTTTTTATCTTGAGTTTCAATATAAATTGCGCCAATATCAAATAATCTTTCTATAATATTCTGTTTTATAATAATGTAATTAATTTTTGTAAGAGGAATTCTGATTAGCGACTGACTGTATAACTTGTTTTCGAGATATACCAATTCATCGTTAAACAAAATGAAATGGCTAAGCGAAGTAGATATAAACTGCATTGATAATCTAATAATAATCAATCCGATAGCGCCAGTTATTAAAGTATTAACAAAAAACGCTATGTTTTCGCTAGTTAAGAATTTAAAATTAAATATTTCGCTTACTTGAAAAGTTGAAGATAAATAAATAAAAAATTCCGATAGAGCTTTGGACTCAATTTTAATAAAAGCGATAATGGCGATAGATATTGTCAAGCTAAACAAGAAATAAAAAAACGACATAGAATCGCCAAATAATATATTTGAATCCGCCCTTTGTAATCTTTTTTTTAAAACTTTATCGACTTGAAAATCTATTATCTCTAATAAACGAATTATTAAGCAATTTAGCTTGAAAAATATTATAAAAATTACGGGAATTAACAAATATAAAAAAATGTTTATTTTTAATATATTATTTTTCATAAAATCAGAAATCGATATTATTACGTCGCGAATAGGAAATACAAAGAAACCAATAATATCCGGTTTGTCGACGATTTTAGGTTCTATTTGAATCATCCCAAAAATTGTAAAAACAAACATAATTAAATAAATATAAACGTTAAAATTAAACGCCTTTTTTTGCGTTCCTAAGTTGTATGCATCTTTTATGAAAAATATTTTTAAAGAAAAAGAAGCGATAATTAATGATTGTAGAAAAACAAGCTTACCCGGACTTTTAAAAAAATATCCGGAAATTGAAAAAAAAGCGAATACCAACAAAAAAACTGCTAACGGCGTTAAATATTTTAATATCAAAAATATTTTTTTATAGTCTCTGTTAAAGAAATCTTTTGGCATATTTTGAATGTTTTTCTTTATTTTAAAAAAATACAAGTCAAAGTAATTAAATATTTTCAATTTTATCAGCGCTTTATTAATAAAATAAGAGCAAACGGCTGAAAACGGTATGGGCGCAGTTATTCTGAAAAAAAGATTTATTTTAAATAAACCAAATATATTATAAAACGCAAAATAAAGTAAAGCAAATATAATAAAATAAAAAATAAGCCCGTTTGATTTTAGATCTTTAAAATCGTCTAGCTTTAAGACGACTCTTTTTTTTCTTTGATTAGCAATGGATAAAGATAAACTAAAAAGATTAACAAATAAAAACATCCCTATAAAATATACAATCAAGCTTATTATAATCGATTTTATCCCGACGTTTGCGATAAAAAACTCAAACGATAAAATAATAATGTGGTAAATAAAAAATAGAAATATAACGTATAAATTAAAAGTAATATTAGAAATTATATCGTTTGAGATCAAATCAATCAAATCTGTTTTGGGTAATGAAGATTGAATAATACCGTTGTTAATATTTTCAGGATTTTTTGATAATCTAAAAGAAATAAGAAAAACAGATAAATACTTAACTGCAAACAGACAGGTTAAAAGTAAAAGCGTCGCGGTAATTGACGCTCCGAAAAAAAAAGGTATAAGAATAATAACGTCGGGTATAAAAATAAGAGAAGATACTTTTAAAGAAAACAACCATAAATTCCTTTTTTTTAAGGAGTCAAAAAGCCCCTTGTAAAAGAAATTCTGTAATAGACTAAATATCAAAAGCGCTATTTTCTTCATTTCGTCCTATTTCCGAA
>JAGOCL010000055.1 GCA_017998755.1 Spirochaetota bacterium
GAACAAAGTACCGATTTTAATTTTGATTGGTGGAAAAGTCTTACTCACCCCGATTCGATAGACATATTTAAACGTAGTTATGAAGCGTATATTAATAAAGAAAAAGAATTCTTTGAGTTAAAATATAAATTCAAATTTGGCGACGGTAAATGGAAATGGCTATGGGCGCGGGGGAAATTTATAGAGTATGATAAAAGCGGAAATCCTATAAAAATGATTGGGACGCAAAAAGATATAACGGACGAAAAGATAGTCGAGGAAAAAATCGGTCTTTTTCAATATCAAGTTATTTCTCTTTGGAATTTAGCCAAGCATATATCATCGCCGTTAGAGGAGATATGTAGTTTCATACTAGAAGATATGATAGTTCAAGCCGCCAGTTTATACGGATTTTTCGGATTTATCTCTCCGGATCAGCAAACGATGACTATTTACTCCTGGTCTAAAGAAGCTATGAAAGATTGTAGAATGTCGGATAAACCAATTATATATAACTTGAAAGAATCAGGATTGTGGGCCGAGGCGGTTAGAAGAAAAGAGGCGATAATTATTAATGACTATAACGCTCCTCATGAAAAAAAACTTGGCATGCCGAACGGCCATGTTCCGATAAAGAGATTTATGGCTATACCCGTAATAATCGACGATAAAGTTGTATCAATCGGAGCGGTTGCGAATAAAAGCGAGGAATACGACGACGACGATATGATAAGATTGGAAACATTTTTAATTAACGCTCAAGTAGTTATTGATAGAAAAATTAGCGATGAGAAATTACTAAATTCTTTAAAAGAAAAAGAGATATTATTAAAAGAAGTTCATCATAGAGTTAAAAATAATATGCAAATAGTATCTAGTATTGTCGGTATTCAAATATTTTCCGAGAAAGATAACCGCGTTATTAAAATATTGGAAGACGTGAAAAGCAGGATAAAAACGATAGCTCTTATTCATGAAAAATTATACCGGTCTAACAATTTTGCAAAAATTAATATGCCGGAGTTTTTAGGTAATTACAGAAAAGAGATTTTATCGGTCTATAGCGAAAGCGCTAATATAGATATTATAATCGCGGGCGAGGAACTTTTTTTACCGTTGGATATAGCGATTCCATGTTCTATGATTATTAACGAATTGGTTACTAATTGTTTCAAATACGCTTTTCCGGAAAACTCCGGCGGTATTATAGAAATAAAATTTGGTTTAAAAGACGGCGTTTACGAACTGTCGGTAAAAGATAACGGCGTTGGTCTTAAGAAAGAAATCGATCTGGTAAAACCAAAGTCCATCGGATTAGAGATTGTAACGTCGCTGGTTTATCAAATAATGGGAAAAATTAAATATATCGTTAATAACGGTACGGAGTTTATTATAAATTTTAATTATTCGGAGAAAAATAATGATTAAAGTATTAATCGTTGAAGACGAAGTTATCATCGCTAAAGAAATTTCAATGACTTTAGAAAGAAACGGTTATAAGGTATTGGACTTGGCAACTTCATACGAGTCGCTGGTCGAATCGCTCAAAAAAGAAACTCCCGACGTAATCCTTATGGATATTATGATTAGCGGCGAAATAGACGGTATTGAGTCTGCGATAAATATAAAAGAAAATTATGATGTTCCTGTAATTTTTCTAACGGGATATTCTGATAAAACTACCGTAGAAAAAGCAAAGTTGTCAAATCCTTACGGGTATATCGTAAAACCTGTAAAATACGAGGACTTACGGATAACAATTGAAATTGCAGTATATAAACATAATGTTGATAGACAAATACTTGCTCTTCAGAAAGAAAAATACATAAAAGAAAGAATGCTAATGAGAGCTCAGCGGCTTGTTTCGCTCGGAGAATTATCCGCTTCCATAGCTCACGAGATAAGACAACCTTTAAATACGATAAAAATTCTAACAGATAGTATGATATACTGGAATTGTCAAAATCCCGATCCCTATCCCATGCGCGCGGAACATTGCGAAAACCATATAAAAATATCGGAAAGCATTGATAGGATAAATAAGATAATTAATCAGATGAATAATATGATCAAAAGAAATGATAGAGAAAATCCAAAACAGATAGAAGTAAACGACGCGCTTAAAAATATTATAAATATTTATAATGAGAGGTTAAGTAAAAAGAATATAAATATTAACTTAAGTCTCGACAGTTCGATATCCTCTATTCTTTTCTCGGAGATACAATTTGAACAAGTTATCACAAATTTGTTAAATAACGCTATAAATGCGCATAATAAGTCGGATAAAACGGATAAAATTATCGCTATATCTACGCAAAACGGCAATAAAGGCATTATAATAGAGATATCGGATAACGCCATAGGGATAAAAGAGGATATAATTGAGAAAATATTCGATCCTTTGTATACGACGGAAAACGATAAAGAATCTATGGGGTTAGGACTGTATATTGTGAATAATATTCTTCATTCTTACGATTCTACGATAATATGCGAAAATAACGATATTGGCGGAGTAACTTTTAAGGTTTTCATTAATTACTCGGATAGTAATAATAATTAAAGAGTATAAAAATGTCGGTAGTGAGCGTAGGCGTAGGCGAGTATAAAATTTCAACTGATGTAGGCGACGTTATCAAAACTTACGCGCTTGGATCGTGCGTTGCGGTTATAATTTACGATAAGATCCGGAAAATTGCGGGAATGCTCCACGTCGCTCTGCCCGATTCAAAAGTAGACTTGAATAAATCGCTTAGTTCTCCCGGTCATTTCGCCGATACGGGACTGCCCGTTTTAATCGAAGAGATGAAAAAAAACGGCGCGATAGGGCGCGACAGTTGGATAAAAATTGCCGGCGGAGCAAAAATAATGGACCCGAATTCGTTGTTTGATATCGGTAAAAGAAATATTATTGCCATAAAGAAAATACTTTGGAGTAGAAATCTTGGTCCTATCGCCGAAGACGTGGGGGGTGATTATTGTAGGACTGTCGGCATAAGCGTAGAGACCGGCGAAGTACAAATCAGTTCGGGAAAAAGAACTTGGAATTTATAGGAGTTGTCGAAAGTTTTAATTCGTGGGAATTTAGTACAAATATAATAAACCACGAAGATCGCGAAACACAC
The DNA here is from genome assembly GCA_017998755.1 of Spirochaetota bacterium. Taxonomy (GTDB): domain Bacteria; phylum Spirochaetota; class GWE2-31-10; order GWE2-31-10; family MWDO01; genus MWDO01. The sequence continues at coordinate 3,108 of JAGOCL010000055.1, forward strand.
GAAGTTAAGGAGTGAAAATGGATTTTGAAAAATTATCAAATGAAATTATTGGATGCGCTATTGAAGTTCATAAGAATCTTGGACCTGGTCTGTTGGAAAGTACTTATAAACAATGTTTAGCATATGAGCTTAGTAAATCGAATATTAAATTCGGATTAGAGGTTGAAATACCAATAAAATATAAAGATGTCAAAATATCATGTGGTTACAGAATTGATTTGATTGTTGAAAATAAGATTATTATAGAATTAAAAAGTGTTGAAAAAATTATACCGGTTCACGAAGCTCAAATATTAACTTATATGAAACTAAGCGGAATTAAAATAGGTCTTTTGATTAATTTTAATTCTAAATTAATAAGAGATGGGATTAAAAGATTTGTACTTTAAATAATCTTCGCGTCCTTCGTGTTCTTCGCGGTAGAAATATATAAATGTAAATAGTTTTACAATAACTTTTTACATAGTGTATAAGAAATAGGAGGAATAAATGAAATATGAAAATATACTTGTGGTAGACGATTCGGTAACGGCGCGACTTATTATTAAAAAATGCTTTGATATAACAGGATTCTCATCTTCAAAATATTATTTTGCAGAAAATGGATTAGACGCGTTAAATATTATCAAAGACAATAATATTGATCTTATTATTACCGATATGAATATGCCTAAAATGGACGGATCAAATTTTATAAAAGAGATGAAATCCAAAGACAATAAGAAAAGTATTCCTATAGTAGTAATATCCGGAATTACAAATCCCGAAGTTGAAGAAGAGCTTATAAATATGGGGATCTACGGTATTATAAGAAAACCTATATCTCCCGCAAAAATTATTGAACTATTAGGAGATTAACCTGTGAAAAAAGCGATAATTAAAGATTTATTGTTTAATTCTATCTCTAAAATATTTGGAGAAATGGCTTTTATCGACGTTGAAGAAACCGATATAAAACCGGACTTTCAGGAAAACGGGACAATTGTCGGGAATAAAGAAAATTATACCATCTACTCGATAGATATATTAAAGCCGTTTTTGGGAACAATATTTATGCTAATCCCTGAAGAATTAAAAAAGGCTGTTACGATCAACATTTTTGGGGATAATATCGAAGCGGGCTCAAATCAAGATAAATCGACGGATTGTTTACTTGAAATCCTGACGATTGTAACGGGCGATTTTTTAAACTCATACATAGGGGACGGTAGGAAATTTGTTATCGATTTACCAAAAATATCGGTAAATCCTGAGATGTTTTATAATAAAAATGTTTCGCGTTTTGCGCTCGACGCCGAAGGACAGTTATTCGAAGTCGGGTATATATTATAATAACAACAAATATTTTAGTATTAAACAACATACCGTATCTTTAGATACGCCAAGCTCTGTATCAAAAGATACGCTCAAATTCAATAAAAATATTATATATATCAAAATACTCTATAATACCCTATTAAATAAAGAAAATACTCGCTAAAGCAAAATAATCTCTTTAAATAATTATAAATGGTTATATTCGCCTGATATTTAAGCTTATAAAATTTGGCGTGCATCTTGCTTTTTATAGACAAAGCCGGAGTTAAGACTCCGCCCCCTCCCATAAATATGGCGTCCGCGATTCCGGCTTATTATTATAATATAAATATTTGGAGCATAAATTGAAGATACTTTTGGTTGACGACGAGATCGACTGCGTTAATAGCATCGAAATGGCTATCAAACCGTTAAAACATGAAATATCAAAATATACCGATCCTTTTCAAGCTTTCGATGCGATAAAATTACAACATTTTGACCTTGTAATTTCAGATATAAGGATGCCGGGTATGACCGGAATCGAACTTTTAAAAAAGATCAAAGAATACGATAAAAGAATTGAAGTGATAATTATGACCGCATACGGCGATCTGGACACCGCTATTCAGTGCGTAAATAACAGAGCTTACGCGTTTTTTCCAAAACCAATAGAAATAATTGAAGTTATTCACACTATTCAAGAACTAGATAGAGATATAAATAAAAGTAATGGAAACGACGAATTTGAAGCCGGAAAAATTAAAGAAGAATATAATACTTTAAAGAAATCTTATAACGAACTTCTTGAATATTTGAAAAAAATGCAAGAATCGGGGAAAATTAATGAGTAACAAAAATAAAATTGATAATGAAACAAAAGAAATCATTGATTCTTTTATCATGGAAAGCTCAGAACTACTAGATAAAGCGGAAGTATCTCTACTGAAAATAGACGGCGACGCCAATCAAGAGATAGTAAATACGGTGTTTAGAATGTTTCATTCTATTAAAGGTTCCGCCGGCTACCTCAATTTTAATAATATAAAAAACGTTACTCACGAATCGGAAGCCCTGTTAGATCTGATAAGGAAAAAAGAGATAATTCCGACGCAAGAGATAATTGAAACTCTATACAAATCTGTCGATTTTTTGAGGCAAATAATAAAAAACGTCGAAGTCGAGCTTGACGACGAGGGGTACGAATCCCCCGCTCAAATAATCATCAACGATATTTCAAAATCAATACAAAATGTGAATCTTGAGATTGAAAAGAAAGAAATATCTGAAAAATCTATCGATAGCGAAGATTTTTTTGCGACGTTTGTTTCCGAATCAAATTATATACTTGAGGATATTGAAAAGAAAATTGTTGAGTATCAATTCGACGACGAAAACGGTTCGTTTATAGACGATGTTTTTAGGGGAATTCATACAATCAAGGGGAATGCGGGATTTCTTGGATTTGACGTTCTTGAAAACAGATGCTTTGATCTTGAAAGTATTTTAGATCATCTTAGAAATAGCTCCAAGAGTTTATCCGCTCCGGGAATAGCGTTATTATTAAAAGAGATCGATTTTATCAAAGAAAATATCAACTTTCTACACGTCAAGATTGACGAAAAAGATAGAGAAAAAATTGACAACGATAATCATCATAAGCATAACAGATTGCTTGGGGATATTTTAGTTGAAATCGGAGCGGCGACACGCGAAGACATAGACAAAGCCCTTGAGATCCAGGGGAGCAATCTGCTCGGCGAGATACTTGTCAAGCTCGGCGTTACGACTCAGGATAAAGTCGACGAAGCGATTGAAATCCAAAAAAGTCAGAAAGGCGACGTAAAAGAAAGTCAGACGACTTTTGTTAAACATCAAGATATAAGAATCGATTCTAAGAAACTGGATTTTCTTTTTGACGCAGTCGGCGAAATGATTACTACCGGAGCTATGCTGGTAAACGATCCTGAAGTTAGGGCTCTAAATTCCGACAACTTCAATAAAACGGCAAACAGATTTAACAAGATAACTAGAGAAATACACGAAATTACTATGTCAATGAGAATGATTAATCTCGACGGACTTTTTTCAAAGATGAAGCGTCTGGTCTGGGATATATCGAAAAAAATTAACAAGAAAATAAATTTTACCGTAACCGGCGAAGATACGGAAATAGATAGAAACGTTATACAGGAGATATCCGATCCGCTTGTACATATCTTAAGAAATGCGATAGATCACGGTATCGAAAATAGAGAGAAAAGAGTTGAATTAAATAAAACTGAAGCGGGAAATATAACTCTAGCGGCAAAACACGAGGGGAATGAAATCTGGATATCGGTATCCGACGACGGATCGGGACTGAATAAAGAAAAAATATTGAAAAAAGCCGTAGAAAAGGGATTGATATCGGGCGAAGACGTTAATATGAGCGATCAGGAGATATACCAATTAATATTGAAACCGGGGTTTTCTACGGCTGACACGGTATCGGATATATCGGGTAGAGGAGTCGGTATGGACGTAGTCCAGAGGAACATAGATAATTTAAGAGGCAGTATTGAGATAATAAGCCTTCCCTCCAAAGGAACTGAGATTATTCTAAAGATTCCTCTAACTCTCGCTATAATGGACGTAGTATCCGTCGAGGTTGGTAATAGCGTACTTTCAATCCCAACCATCGACGTTTTGGAATTTTTAAAACCCGAAGAAGAAAAAATATTAAATACCGATGAAAGCAATCTTATATATAATTTACGCGGCGAAATTATACCCATTATCAGACTATGCGATTTCTTTAGCATTAAAACAGATATTAACAATATTACCGACGGTATAATAATAATAGCTACAAATAACAGACAGAAAATCGCTCTGTTTGCGGATAAAATACTCGGTTCTTATCAGATAGTAATAAAGCCGATGTTCGATCAGTTTGGCTCGGTTAAAGGAATTATGGGAACGGCTATCATGGGAAGCGGCGACGTATCTCTGGCTATAGATATAAACGGGATTATTACGAATTCGATAGAAGGATGAACTCACCCCCCAACCCCCCGATGTTTAGGACAAACAAGTGTCGCTGTAGGCAGGATGCCGAAAAGCGACCTCTCTTTTCCAAAAAAGAGGGGGAGGAAGATCAAAGATGAAACAACGGGCTTATGCCTTTTGTAATATATTATGTTAAGGGAAAAAAATTTTAGGAGGAGTAAAATGTTTAAGAATTTAAAAATCGGACCGAAGTTAATTGCAGGGTTTGTTTTAGTTGCAATAATAGCGGGGTTTATAGGGGTATTTGCAATCTATAATATGAAACAGCTTGACGAAGCGGATACGTTTATGTATGAAAAAACGACTTTACCAATTTCATATTGCGTATATTTAACCGAGTCTTTTCAGCGAGCAAGAGTAAATTTGGTAAAAATGTTTACGACAAACGATAAAAAAGAGATTGACGGCTACTATAAAAGAAATCAGGATTTTGAAAAAATCCTTGTTGATTATGAAAAGAAATATGAATTCACAATAATTGATGAGAATGATAAAAAGCTTTTCAATGAATATCTTACAAGTAAAAAAAAATATTTTGAAGAAACAAATAGCATTTATAAATTATTATTAAACGATAACATAAATGAAGCTCTAGTTATTCTAAATGGATCGGCGTTTGAAGCGGCAAATACTCATAATGCAAATATTCAAAAAATTATAGAATTAAATATTGACTCAGCTCATAAAACAGCAGAAGACAATACAAAACTTGCAAATACTATTTCAATAATTATGATATTGATAACAATATTTGGATTCATTTTGGCGCTAATTTTAGGGATTTTTCTATCCCAATCCATCTCTAAACCTATCGGAGTTGCAACTGATCTTGCTATTGAAATAGGGAAAGGAGACCTTCTTGTAACCGTTCCCGAAATCTATTTAAATCGCGGCGATGAAATTGGCAAATTAGCAATTGCTTATAAAGATATGATAAGTTCCTTAAAAATAAAAAGCGACGTTATTGAAAAAATCTCGCAAGGGGACCTTACCGTTAATCCGGTAGCGGTAAGCGATAAAGATAATCTCGGTAAATCGTTGATAGTAATGGTCGATTCCTTGAACGAGATACTCGGTCAGGTAAATATCGCCATCGATCAAGTATCAAGCGGATCGGTTCAGGTATCTCAAGCAAGCCAATCGTTATCTCAGGGAGCTTCGGAACAAGCGTCAAGTCTTGAAGAGATAACTTCGTCGGTAACCGAGGTCAACAGTCAATCAAGACAGAATACCGAGAACGCAACACAGGTCAATCAGATCTCAAAACAAGCGATGAATAGCGCAAATGCCGGCAACAACAAGATGAAAGAGGTCGTATCTGCGATGGTAGATATCAATAAATCTGCAGAAGGAATTAAAAAGGTGGCGAAAGCCATAGACGATATCGCTTTCCAGATAAATCTTCTTGCTCTTAACGCTAACGTCGAGGCGGCTCGAGCCGGTAAATACGGAAAAGGTTTTGCCGTTGTAGCGGAAGAGGTTCGCAATCTGGCAGTCAGAAGCGGTCAATCGGCAAAAGAGACGACGCAATTAGTTGAAGATGCGATAAAAAACATTAGTAACGGCAACTCTCTGGCTAACGAGACTTCAAAGCAGATCGACGATATAGTGGGCATCTCTTCAAAAGTGGCGGACATAGCGGAAGAGGTAACAACGGCAAGTAAAGAGCAGACGACGGCTCTTGAACAGATCAATACGGCGTTATCTCAAATCGATCAAGTAACTCAAGCAAATACGGCGAACGCCGAGGAGTCTGCGTCGGCGGCGGAGGAACTGGCAAGTCAATCGGAACAGTTAAAAGCGATGATAGGGAGATTTAACTTGAGAAATCAGAATAATTCGGCGCAAACGCTTTATTCGAAAGATAATACTACAAAGAAATCAAATAAAACGGCCCAAACCAGAGCGATTACTCATATTGAACATAAAGTAAATATCAAGAATCCTAAAGACGTAATAGCGCTTGACGATAACAATTTTGATACTTTTTAACTCACCCCCTATCCCCCTCTCTTTCAAAAAAAGAGGGGGAGGATAAAAAAACGTGAGTTGATTTTCTAAAAATAATAGGAGGAATTGAATGAAAGAAGATAATGGCGCATTATTGCTTGACGACGACGATATCGATACCATGACTAATAAATATCTGGTTTTTAAACTTTGTAGCGAAAATTACGGGATTGATATACAATATGTAAAAGAGATTATTGAACTGCAAAAAATTATTTCAATACCGGATATGCCCGAGTACATCAGAGGGGTCATAAATTTACGCGGTATGGTAATACCGGTAATGGATTTACGAAGAAGGTTTCATAAGGAGACGAAAGATTTTGACGACAGGACGTGTATTATAGTTATAAATATTTTTGAGAAGAATACCGGTCTGATTGTCGATTCTGTGGACGAAGTAGTAGATATACCGGAAACTAACATTGAACCGCCGCCGAATTATAGCTCGGACTTAAAAAGTAAAAACTTTATTAAGGGGATTGGAAAATTCAATAACGAATTGAAGATTATTCTTGATCTTGAGAAAATGATAAAAGAAGAAGATCTTGATGTAAACGAGCCGGCAGTTTGATCGAAAGTAGTATAGCAAGGGAGTCCGCTCCCTTGCTTGTATATAGGAGCGAATATGTTATTTATAAATAAAATGAAAATTGGAAGTAAGTTAACTTTCATTATTGTATTTTTCTTTATCATAATAATTTTTTTAATCAACTTTTTTATCGGATTTAGGGTAAATAAGATGTCTCAAAAGGACGTTAAAGCGATTGCCGAAGAGAGCGCAAATCATTATGCAAATGTCGTAAAAGCGCAGTTGGAAGTCGCTCTGGACGAAGCGAG